>JADLFD010000299.1 GCA_020845805.1 Verrucomicrobiales bacterium
CCGGATGGAATCCCTGCTTTCGCAGGTTGTAATCGAGGAGCCGCCGGATGGTTTCCTCATCGTCGGCGACGAGCACGGCTCGCTGGGGTTCAGTGCTCATTCAACCTGGAGGCCGGGAGTGAGGCGCTTGCGCCATGGGGGAGCCAGCGTCCCCGCAGGGTCGGGCCGAAGGCAAGCCCGGGCGGGCCGCCCCGACCCGTCGGGAGGTTGAGGCGCGAGACACCTCGCTTCCGCCTCCGGCCACCGAACGGCGGACTCCCCCCCTCCTTGTGGAATGTGCAGTCCCGTGTTGCGCCAGGGGATCCGGATGGGCGACGGTTCAGGGAACAAGGCGGCAGATTCGAGGATGCGGAGCGTCGACTCACGGAGGATGGGGTGGGCCACCCTGGAGAAAGCGGCCCTCGATCGGGTGTTGCACCGAAAGCTTTATCCGGGCTGCCTTGGTCTGGCTCTTCTTTATCTTCTGCTGACCGTGGCTCATCTCTTGTTGTTGGAGGGGATGAACCGCGTGCTGCTGACGGCGGTGGCGGCGACGTCCAGCGGGTTGGGCTTGCTGGGGGCGGGGCTTCTTCGTCGGGGTTACCTGGGGGAGCGGGTGGCGCACCCGGTGGGTTTTGCGGTGTGCATGGTGATCCTGGGAAACAGTCTGCTGCATCTGGCGCTGACCGGCGATTTGCACCAGACCACGAACATCATGCTTTCGGTGATTGTGGGCGGCGCGTTGCTGTTGACCCTGCGCTGGTGGGCGGTGATGGCGGCGATGGCGGTCGGGGGATGGCTGGCGTGCCTGACGATGCTGCGGACGGGTCACGGCGAGGAAGTGCACTTTGGCATCGCGTTGCTGATGGCGGTGTTCGTCTCGGGACTGATGACGCGGGTTTTGCGGGATCTCACGGTGGAGACCGAGATCCGGTTCCGGGAATTGTCGGCGTCGATCCGCGAGGTGTTCTGGATCGCCGAGCCTGGACTGCGCCGGATTCTGTACGTGAGCCCGGCGTATGCCGCGATCTGGGGACAGGCGCCGGAGCGCGCGTTGAATGACGCGTCGAATCATCTCGAGCGCGTGCATCCTGAGGATCTCCCGGCGGTGCGCAAAGCGGTGGAGCAACAGGCGGCGGGTCTGGAGACGCACGTGGAGTTCCGCGTGGTGGGCGTGGATGGAGCGATCCGCTGGCTGCAGGACCGCGCCTATCCGGTGCGCGACGCGCGGGGAGAGTTGCTGCGGGTCAACGGGCTGACCTGCGACATCACCGAGGTTCGGCTCGCGGCGCAGGAGCGCGAGCGCATGGAGCGTCACCTGGGCGAGACGCAGCGGATGGAGAGCCTGGCCTTGCTCGCGGGCGGTGTGGCGCATGACTTCAACAATCTGCTGATGGTGATACTCGGGAACGCCAACCTGGCGCGGCAGGGGTCGAGTGCGGATTCCACGTTGGACAAGCGGTTGGCCCAGATCGAGCGCACGGCGGTGCGGGCCGGCGAGTTGTGCCGGCAGATGCTGGCCTATTCGGGGCAGGGGCGGATCGAATGCCAGGTGTTCCTGATCAACGACGCGGTTCGCGAGATGGCCGATTTGCTGGAAGCTTCTATTTCACGCCGGGCAACCCTCGATTTCCGCCTCGCGCCGCTGTTGCCTCCGATCTTGGCGGATCCGACCCAGATCCAGCAGATCCTGCTCAACCTGGTGGTGAATGCCTCGGAGGCCCTGGGGGATCGCAGCGGATTGATCGAGGTCTCCACGAGTCTGCACCACGCCCAGGTGCCGTTCCGGTCCGAGGCTTCGGGAACCGCGGAACATCCAGCCGGGGAATATGTGGCGCTGTCCGTGGCGGACACGGGACATGGCATGGAGCCCGAGGTGGCGCGGAGGGTGTTCGAACCCTTCTTCTCGACCAAGTTTGCCGGGCGCGGTCTGGGGTTGGCGGCGGTCTTGGGAATCGTGCGTGGGCATTCGGGCGCGATCCGGGTGGAGAGCATCCCGGGATCAGGCACGACCTTTCGCGTGCTCTTTCCGGTCTCGGAACAAGCCGTTCCTCAGGCCAGCCGGGAGGCGATGCCGGTGGTGCCCCCGTGGACTGGCCAGGGTCGGGTGCTGGTGGTGGACGATCAGGATTTCATCCGGCAGCTCCTGATCACGCACTTGGTGCATCTCGGGTTCGAGACTGAGGCGGCGAAGGATGGCGAGGAGGCGCTGGCTTCGTTGAAGCAGGCAACCCCGGGCTGGTACCGCGCGGTGTTGCTGGACTGGTCGATGCCCGGGCTGGAAGGCCCGGAGATTCTGCGACAAATCGGGGCCCTGGACGTCGGGGCGGCGATCGTGCTGATGACGGGATACGATTCCCACCAGTTGCTCGAGACGATGGCCGGTCCGCGACCCGCGGGCGTGCTGCAGAAACCGTTCACCCCACAGACCCTGCGGCAGGTTTTGCGCGACGCGTTGGGCGGCAAGTAGGGAGCCGTGGTTCGAGGACGGCGGCGGAATCCGGTGCACTCCGGCAACCGGTGCTTTGCGGTGCGCGAGGTCTGTGCGACAACCTCGTCGCCGCTGAATCCCGTGCCTGCCCATGATCCCCCGCCGCACTGAACTCTCTCGAAGGCATTCCCCAGGGCGCTGGGCGGTGTGGTGGGCCACGGCGCTAGGCCTGCTCTGGCCGGTGTCGGGTGCGGTCGAGTGGGGGACCTTCGTCGAACCGGGCGCGCCGGCGTTTTCCACGGTGCTCGAC
>JADLFD010000300.1 GCA_020845805.1 Verrucomicrobiales bacterium
AACACATCCAGCGCCGCACCTCCGACCTGACCGCTCTGGATGGCGGCCGCCAGATCCACCTCGTTGATGATGCCGCCGCGCGCGCAATTCAGCAGGCGCACGCCCTTCTTCATCTTGGCCATGGAGGCGGCATTCAGCATGCCCCGCGTCTCCTCCGTCGCCGGCATGTGCACGGTGATGAAATCGCTGCCCGCGTAAACCTGGTCCAGACTCGCCAACTCCACGTCCAGCGCCTGGGCCCGAGCTTGGGAGAGATACGGGTCGTATCCCAGCACGCGCATCCCGAACGCCCGGGCTCGACGCGCCACCTCGCTCCCGATGCGCCCCATACCCAGGACGCCGAGGGTTTTGCCGTGAACCTCCATCCCGGAGTAGGCCTTGCGGTTCCATTCCCCCGCCTTCATGGAGCCGTGCGCCTGCGGAATCCGTCGCGCCAGCGACAGCATCATGGCAAAGGTGAGTTCCGCGGTGGAAATCGTATTCCCCGCCGGCGTGTTCATCACCACCACGCCCCGCGCGGTGGCCGCTTCCACGTCGACGTTGTCCACCCCCACCCCCGCGCGGCCCACCACGCGCAGCTTCGGCGCGGCTTCCATCACCGCCTTGGTGATCTTGGTCTCGGACCGCACCACCAAGGCGACGGCATCCGCAACCCGCGGCAAAAGCTCCGCCTCCGGCAGTTTCTTGCCAATGACGTCCACCTCGAACTCCGACTGTTGCTGCAACAGGGCGATGCCCTTGGGCGATACAGGATCGCAGACCACGATCTTCATAAATCGAAAGGACTGCCACTCTACGGGAGCCGGCTAAACAGGGTCAAACGGGGACCTCACCGGATTTCGTCGCCGCCACCGTCACCGTGTCCATTCCTTTGACAGCCCCTGCCGCCATTGCCACCCTCCGCTTGGCCGTGTGGGGACTGTCGGCGCGACGCCTCGTCGGGCGCACCCCCTCACGATCGCTTGAGCCGATGAAAGCGTTCCTTGTCAATCTTCTCATCCTCTTCTCGATCACGCTCTGCGGGTTCAACGCCTTCCAGTGGTATCGCGAAGCCAAACTCCATGGGAAGATGGAGAGCCTGGGCCAGGAACTGTTCAAAAAGTCCTCCGATATCCAGAACCTCCAGCAGACGCTCCAGCAGAATCAGGAGGAAATCCGCCGTCTGGACGGGTTTGCCGAGAATTTCCGCGGCATGATCCGCAGCAATCGCCTCGAAATCACGCGGCTGGAAGGTGACGCCGACAAACTGCGCATCGACTACCGCATGGCCACCAATCGCCTCGCGCAGGCGGATCAGTACCGGGAGGCCTTCGACAAGGCCAACGAGAACCTCAAGAAACAGAACGAGATCATCCAGACCCAGAATACCAAGATGGTCGAGATCGTGGCGGAACGGAATGACTGGGTCGGCCGCTACAACAAACTCGCCACGGATTACAAATCCCTCGGCGACGACTACACCAAGGTTCTCGGGCTCTACACCAATCTCGTGGCCCAGGTCCAGGCGGCCAACAGCAAGCAAAAGTAGCGCTCCCGCTCCGCCCCCCCCTCCGCATGGTTCCCCCGGCTGACCCGCGCCGCGACCAGCTCGCGCTCGCCATCCAGAAGATCGTCGACCAGACCCCGATCCTCGACATCCATACCCATCTGTATGACCCGGCCTTCGGCCCCCTGCTGCTCTGGGGTATCGATGATCTGCTGGTCTACCACTACCTGGTCGCCGAAGCCTTCCGTTATCTCGATCTCCCCTACGACGCGTTCTGGCGGCTCACCAAGGAACAACAGGCCGATCGCGTCTGGCAGGTGCTCTTCACGCAACGCTCCCCCCTCTCCGAGGCCGCCCGTGGGGTCATCACCACCCTCCACCGCCTCGGACTCGACCCGCGCCAACGCGACCTGCCCGCCCTGCGCCGCTGGTTCGCCGACTGGAAACCCGAGGATTACGTCACGCGCTGCCTCGACCTCGCACGCGTTCGCGCGGTGTGCATGACCAATTCCCCGTTCGACGACCTCGAACGCCCGACCTGGGAACGCGGATTCAACCGCGACCCGCGCTTCCTCACCGCGCTGCGCATCGACCCGCTCCTCGTGGGCTGGCCCGACGCCTCGCGCCAGCTCGCCACCGCCGGATATCTCACCTCCTCCGACCTCACCCAGGCCTCGTTCGACGGCTCCCAACGCTTTCTCCATGACTGGTCGCAACGCATCGGCGCCCGCTACGTCATGGTGTCCCTGCCGCCGTCTTTCGCCTACCCCGATCCCTCGGTCACTTCCCAGCTGATCGAAAAGGTCGTGCTCCCGTTCTGTCGCGAATCCGGCCTCCCCTTCGCCCTCATGCTCGGCGTCAAACGCGCCGTCAACCCCGCCCTCGCCCTGGCTGGCGACGGGGTCGGCCGAAGCGATCTCACCGCCCTCCAGAACCTCTGCGCCGCTCACCCCGACGTGCGCTTCCTAGCCACCGTCCTCTCCCGCGAAAACCAACAGGAACTCTGCGTCATCGCCCGCAAGTTCCGAAACCTCCACGTCTTCGGCTGCTGGTGGTTCACCAATATCCCCGGCATTATCGAGGATATGACCCGCACCCGCCTCGAACTCCTCGGCCTCGGGTTCACTCCCCAGCACTCCGACGCCCGGGTCCTGGACCAGGTCATTTACAAGTGGGATCACAGCCGGCGCATCGTCGCCAAAGTCCTCACCGAGAAGTACCTGGATCTCGCAGACGCGGGTTGGTGGCCCACTCACCAAGAGATCCAGCGCGACGTGCTCGCCCTCTTCGGTGGAGCCTTCGAGACTTTCTGCGGTCCGTCCCGGTGACGCCTGACCCGGCGCCCTCCGATTTCCCCCCGCGACGCCCCCCATGTCGCCCCCGCCGCTCATCTACGCCGACTACAACGCCACCACTCCCCTCGACCCCGCGGTCCGCGAGGTGATCGTGGCGGCCCTGGACCAACCCTGGGCCAACCCTTCCAGCATCCATCGCCTCGGGCGTGACGCCCGTGCGACCCTCGACGACGCCCGCGATCGAACCGCGGCCCTCTGGGGTTGCCGACCGAGCGAGGTCGTCTTCACCAGCGGAGGAACCGAAGCCAACAACCTCGCGGTCCTGGGCGCCGCCCGCGCCCGCGCCCAGTCCTCTTCCCATCGGCACCTCGTTTGTTCGCCCACCGAGCATCACGCGGTCCTGCTGGCTCACGAGTACCTCGCGCGCCACGAAGGCTTCTCCCTGTCTTGGTTGCCCGTGGACGGCGTCGGACGGGTCCACCCCGAAGCAGTCGCCCGCGCGCTACGCCCCGATACCGCCCTGGTCTCCGTGATGGCCGCCAATAACGAGACGGGCATCATCCAGCCCTTCCAGGAAATCGGCCGACTTTGCCGTTCACGGGGCGTCCTTTTTCATACCGACGCGGTGCAATTCTTCGGAAAATGCGCGATTCCTCACATCGCGTCCTTCGAAGCCGACCTCGTCTCGGTCTGCGCCCACAAGCTTCATGGACCCAAGGGGGCAGGGGCGCTCTATATCCGGTCCCCCCTTCTCCCTGTTCCCCTGCTGGTCGGCGGAGCCCATGAACACGAACGCCGCGCTGGCACCGAGAACCTTCCCGCCATCCTGGGTCTGGTGACCACGTTGGAGCGGTTCTCAAAGGTTCCGGTCTTCCCCGAAACCCAGCTCACGACCTGGACCCAAGAGTTGGCGCAAGGGCTGGCCACCCTTCCCGCAGTTCATTCCCTCACCGCGCCCTGGCCTCGGCTGGCCAACACTCTCGCCTTCACTGTCCGAGGGGCCGACAGCATCGCGCTACTCGCCGCCCTGGATCTGGAAGGGGTCCTGGCCTCGTCCGGTTCGGCCTGTTCTGCCGGGTCCCTGACCCCCTCCCACGTGCTGCTCGCCATGGGGGTCGATCCCGCGCTGGCCAGTGGGTTGGTCCGGCTCTCGCTGGGACGCGAGAACACAGCCGCGGAGGTGCGGCGTTTGCTGGAGGTTTTGCCCCGGGTCGTGAGCCAGGTCACGAGGGGCTACCAATAACCCTGTTCATAACGCGGGGCCTGACCCTGGTTTTCCCCGTTTCTCGTCGTTGCCCTTCGGTTGCCGGGCTCCATTCCCACCTTTGTTCGCATCGCATGGGCCCATCCCCGCCAAGCAGGCCAACCCCAATAGACAGTTGTTGAGCTTGTTCACAGCCCTTAATATGGGGCTTTCCATATTGAATGGATCCATCTATTAAGCCGGCGATGAAACTCACGATCGGCAAAGAGCAGATCCTTCAAGGACTGCAGGCCGTGCAGAACGTTGTCGGCTCCCGGACAACACTGCCGATCCTGTCCAATGTTCTGCTCCGCGCTACCCCTGGAAGGCTCGAACTGACCGCCACCGACCTCGACGTCACGGTCACGTGCGCCGTGGAAGCCAAGGTGAAGACGCCGGGCACCACCACGATCCCCGTGAAAAAGCTCTTCGGCATCTGCCGCGAGCTCGGCCACATGGAGATCGACCTCGAGACGGACGAGAAGAACTTCAGCACGCTGTCCGCCGGGAACTCCTATTACCGAATCAACGGGCTGGCGGCCGAGGACTTCCCGCCTTTACCCCAGTTCCCGGACAAGAAGAACGTCACCCTGCCCCAGGAGAAGCTGCGCGCCATGCTGCGCAAGACGTCCTTCGCCATCTCCACTGACGAAAGCCGTTACGTCCTGAACGGCATCTACAACAGCCTCAAGAATCACAAACTCACGCTGGTCGCCACCGATGGCCGCCGCCTCGCTTTGGTGGAAGAAGAAGTCGACGTCCAGCCCGAGTGCGAGGGCGACTTTATCGTTCCAACCAAGGCCATCAACGAGCTGAATCGCCTGCTTCAACCCTCGGGCGAGGTCTCCATCCTGTTCACCGAGAATCAGGTGGGATTCAGCCTCAAAGGCGAGAAAGCCCCCTCCGTCCAGATCGTCTCCAAGCTGGTGGAAGGGAATTATCCGAACTACCGCCAGGTGATCCCCACCGAGTTCAAGGAACGGGTGTCCCTGGTCCGCGAGGAACTCCTCCAGGCCTTGCGTCGCGCGGAAATCATGACCAGCGACAAGTCCAATTCGGTCAAGCTGGCCTTCACCCGCAATAACCTGGCCATCACGGCCAACACGCCGGAAGTCGGCGAAGCGCGCGAAAGCCTGGCCATCAACTACAAGGGCGCGGACGTCGCCATCGCCTTCAACCCGGTCTACATGATGGATCCGCTCAAATCCCTGGAGGCCGACGAGGTTTACC
>JADLFD010000301.1 GCA_020845805.1 Verrucomicrobiales bacterium
GCATGCACCTCCGGCCCGGTCTCCAGGATCACCGCGCGCTCGATCGCGTTGCGCAGCTCGCGAACGTTACCGGGCCAGGCATGCCGGAGCAACGCCTCTTCCGCGTCCTTGGACAACCGCAGGGCCGGCTTCCCCAGCGCCGCGCAATAGTGTCCAAGAAAGTGCCGCGCCAGCGCCAGGACGTCCTCACCGCGATCCCGCAATGGCGGCGGCCGGAACTGCACCACGTTCAGCCGGTGGAACAAATCCTCACGAAACGCCCCGTCGCGGATCAACCCCACCAGATCGCGGTTGGTCGCGGTCACCACCCGCACGTCCACCTTCAGCTCCTGGTTGCCCCCGACGCGTGTGAACGAGCCGTCCTCGAGGAACCGCAACAGCTTGGCCTGCAAAGACCGGCTCATGTCGCCGATCTCATCCAGAAACACCGTCCCACCATCGGCCTCCTCCACCCTCCCGTTCTTCTGCCGGATGGCGCCGGTGAAGGCGCCCTTCTCGTGTCCGAACAATTCACTCTCCAACAGCGCCTCGGGAATGGCCGCGCAATTGATGCGGACATACGGCGCGGCGCCCCGCCGGCTCAACCGATGCAAACAGCCCGCGATCAGTTCCTTTCCCGTCCCGCTCTCCCCCAGGATCAGCACCGTCGCGTGGCTCGGAGCCACGGTCTGGATCAATCGCTTCAACTCCTCCATGCGCGGCGAAGTGCCAATCAACTGCTCCAGGGTCACCCCCTGCTCCGCGCGCGATTTGAGCGCTGTGTTTTCGCGCACCAACCGGTGCCGCTCCGCGCATCGCTCGACCTGGTGCACCAACTCCTCAGGCGCAAACGGCTTGGAGAGATAGTCAAACGCCCCTCCCCGGATCGCCTCCACCGCCAACCGCGGCGTGGCATACGCGGTGATCACCATCACCGGCACCGTCGGCCACCGCTCCTTCACCCGCCTCAACAACTCATACCCGCTCATGCCCCCCAGCCGCGCGTCCGTGATCAGCATCAACACTTCGCGCTCCGCCAGAACCTCCAGCGCCCGCTCCGCCGATTCCGCACTCACCACGTCGTAGCCCTCCGGCCGTAGAATCTGATCCAGCGACGCGCGCATGTTCGGCTCGTCGTCGACCACCAGGATGGGCGGCAGCATGCGCATGGGTCAGTCAGCTCGTTTCAACGTGGTCCGGCCCGGGAACGTTAAGTGAAAGCGGGTGCCCTTTCCAACGTCCGACTCGATCACCACGCGACCGCCAAACATCTCCACGTTCTGCTTCACAATCGCCAACCCCAGCCCGGTGCCCCCCTCTTTGGTGGTGAAATACGCCTCAAACACCCGCTCGCGAATCCCCGCCGGAATGCCCGGACCGTCGTCCGCCACCGTGACTTCCACCGCGAACTCAGGGCCGTAGCGCGCCCCCACGCTCACCGTCCCGCCGCCAGCCAGCACGTCGCGCGCGTTCTTCAAGAGGTTGTCGAAAATCTCCCCCAGGCTCCGCCGGCTCAACATCAGCACCGGGGTGGGCGCGATGTACTCGCGCTCGATCCGCGTCCCAAATCCCGACCCCGGGGGGAATACGCGCGCAATGGACGCCTCCAACTCCTCCACCACGTCCAACCGCTCCACGTGCCCCTCCGCCAACTGCGCAAACCCGATCAGATCCGTCAGGATGCGGTCGGACCGGTCCACTTCGTCGCGGATGATCTGCAGCGGTCGCGCCCCGCCCTGCTCGGATACCCCCGGCAATCGCTGCAGGGTGTAGGCGGCGTTGTTGATAATGCCCAGAGGGTTCTTCAGCTGGTGCGCAATCTCCGCCGCCAATCGGCCCGCCGTCCGCATCTGCTCGCGGCGCAGGGCATACTCGTCCGCCTCCGATTGCCGCTCGCGCTCGCGATCCAGCAGGACCTGCAAACTGAAACAGATCCCGCCCAACAGCATCAGCAGGAACACGCGGATGAGGAACGGCTCGGTCGCGCGCAACACCTCGGTCCGCTCGTCGAGCTGAAGGATGTACAGATCCAGGATCCCGGCCGCGACGTAGGTGATGACCAGCAGGAGGTTCAGGGCGATCTGCAGGGGCGCCACCGGCATGCTTAGCGCGTTGCGCACCACCAACAGCGGAAAGGCCCAGAACAGGATGCTGTCGAACCCGTCCGTCACCAGCGTCAGCGCCGCCAGGAACCCGGCATCCGCCACCGCGCTGGTGAACACGATCCATTGCAGCGCCTTCAACGGAATCCGGCGGAAGGCCCAGATGGGCAACGCCAGAAACGCGCTCAAAGTCGCGTAGGCGATGAAGAACTGCTGCAGCGAACGCACCGCCTCCAGCGCCACTTCGCTGGTATTCGCCAACGCCTCGATGTTCAGCGAAAAGAAGAGAAACCACCCGACCGCCAGCAGCAGCCCGCCCTTCACCGGCAATCCCACGTCGCGCTCCACCAACCGGATGCGCGCCGCCGCCAGCGCGAGCATCGGCTCGGGCGCCGCCAGCACGCTCCACACGCCTCGCAGACGCTGCCTCAACACACTCATGAATCCTCACACCACCGACCACTCACCCAGCGCTTCGCCCCTCGCACCACGCGCGACGCGCACCCTCGGACCGCGCTCCCCCGCGTTCACGAGATTGTTCCCGACCCAGCCACGGGACGCAGCGACGCCCACGGTTCCTCACCGCTGACGTCCACCAGAAACGGCCCCTTGGCCGCCGCCGGTGACAGGATGGCCAGGATCACGGCATCCTGCGCGGTCGGATTGAAGGTCGCATGCACCACCCCGCGCGGGATGTGCGCCACCTCACCCGGCTTCAGCCGCCGCTTCTCCCGCTCCACCCACTGCTCCACCTCGCCCGCGATCACATAGATGATCTCCTCCAGCTCGGGATGCGTATGGAACGGATGCCCCTCGCCGGCCGGCAGGACCGCGCGGCACAGCTGCAGATCCCGGGCCTCCGCCACCTCCGGCCGGCAAAGCCAGTAGTTGGTGCGACCTTTGAAGTCCTCCTTCAGCGCCTCGCGCTCGGTGATGAATCGATGTGCTGCCATGACTCGTGCCGTCGGTCTTTCGACTCCTGCCGCGC
>JADLFD010000302.1 GCA_020845805.1 Verrucomicrobiales bacterium
CAGACGGCGCTCACTCGACCACTCCCACCCACTCCATTCGCCAACGCCATCCAGCGTGGACCTACGTCCGCGGCTACTTCTTCGTTCCGTAGCCGCCGTCGTCAGACGGCGCTCACTCGACCACTCCCGCCCACTCCATTCGCCAACGCCATTCAGCGCGGACTTCACGTCCGCGGCTACTTCTTCGTTCGGTAGCCGCCGTCGTGAGACGGCGCTCACTCGCTTCCACAAACCCGGCTCGCCAACGCCATTCAGCGCGGACCTACGTCCGCGGCTACTTCTTCGTTCCGTAGCCGCCGTCGTGCAGACGGCGCTCACTCGACCACTCCCACCCACTCCATTCGCCAACGCCATCCAGCGCGGACTTACGTCCGCGGCTACTTCTTCGTTCCGTAGCCGCCGTCGTGAGACGGCGCTCACTCGACCACTCCCACCCACTCCATTCGCCAACGCCATCCGGCGCGGACCTACGTCCGCGGCTACTTCTTCGTTCCGTAGCCGCCGTCGTGAGACGGCGCTCACTCACCCCCGCCCCGACCTCCGTCCGCCTTGTCCCTCATTTCGAGTTCCTTCACGCTCGCCGCGCTCATGTCGCCGCGCGCCCTCCTGGTCACCCTCGGCCTCGCCACTCTGGGCGTCATCGCCGCCGCCGAGGAACCGCTCTACCGCCAGTTTCGCGAAGCGCCGCATCGCTACTTCGAACGCACCCCAACCGACGCCTTCACCCAGCTCGTGGCGCGGTTCGAATCCGGCGAGATCGCGCTCCCACGCGGCGACGAACGCACCGTCCTCCAAGCGCTTCTGCGTGCCCTCGACATCCCAACCTCCTCGCAGCTCCTGGTCTACTCCACCACCAGCCTGCAGCTGTCGCGCATCAGCCCCAGTTCCCCGCGTGCGTTGTACTTCAATGACGAGGTCTACCTGGGCTATGTCCAAGGCGGACGCATCGAAGTCGCGGCCCTCGATCCCGCCCTCGGGGTCGTCTTCCACATCTTCGAAATTCCCCGCAACGCCGAGCCCCTTCGCGTCGAACGCGCCACGCGATGCATGAATTGCCATGCCGGGGACGAAACCGGCTTCGTCCCCAGCCTGCTCGTCAAGTCCGTCGCCCCCGGCGCCAGCGGAGGCAGCCTCGACGCCTTTCGCCGCGGCCTAAGCGGGCACGGAATTCCCTGGGAGGAACGCTTCGGCGGCTGGCATGTCACCGGCGCGGACATGTTCACGAATCACTGGGGCAACGCGCTGGGCCAGTTTGTCGAGGGCGAGCTCCGTCGCCTGCCCCTGCCTCCCGGCTCGCGGTTCAGCTTCGCGTCCTATCCAGCCGCCAGCAGCGACCTCCTCCCTCACGCGTTGCACGAACATCAGGTCGGCTTTGTGCAGCGCGCGGTCGAGGCCCTCTACCGAGCGCGCGCGGCCCTGCCTGCCGGTCAGGGCGACCTCCCCGCCGACCACGTCCCGGAAATCGAGGCGGCGGCGGAAAACCTCACGCGCTACCTGCTCTTCGTCGATGAAGTCCCGCTGCCTCCCGGAGGTGTGGCCGGCGACCCTGCGTTCAAGACCGAGTTCGCGCGCCGGCGACGGGTCGTCCAAGGCGCCTCACTGCACGACCTCGAACTGCGCACGCGCCTGCTCCAGAACCGGTGCAGCTATATGATCTACAGCAGCCTGTTCGAGGGGCTCCCGGCCCTCGTGAAAACCAGGGTGTTCTCCCGGCTCCACCACGCACTCGACGCCAGCTCCCCTTCCCCCTTGGGCGCGCACCTGCCCGCCGATGAGCGACGCCGCCTCCGCATGATTCTGGAGGCCACGGTCCCCGGCTTCCCCGCCCGCCGCTGACCCGCACCGGGACGGTCAAAGCAGGGTGAAGCAAAACGAGACTCCAAAAAGCCAACGGGGCGCCCCTCGAGGGCGCCCCGCGCAAATCGCCAGTCGTTCGAAACCGCGAACGGCTTACTTCGCCTTCTCCGTCTTCTCCCCGGCCTGGATCCAGCCGGAAATGCCCGCCGACATGTGCTTCACGTTCTTGTACCCCAGCTTCTCGGCCGCCTTGGCGGCCGCCTGGTAGGCGCTGCACTTCGGACCGCCACAATACGCCACGATCAGCGATTCCTTGTCCGCCGGCAGCTTCTTGGCCAGGTCCTTCTCCACCGCGTCGAAATCCAGCGCGGTGGGGACGTGCCCCTTCTTGTAGCTCTCCGAGCCGTTCACATCGATCAAGGTGACCTTCTTGGCTTTGATGAGGCTCTTGACTTCGGAAATGCTGATGTCGGCGAACTCGCCGGCGAAGGCGGAAAACGCGAGGGCGCTGGCCGCCAGGAATGAGAGGATGCGCTTCATGGTCATGGGATAGGTTCTGGTTGGTTCTGGTTTGGTTCTACGTGGTGTTGGGGATGGATCCACTCCATCGCGCCGCCCGCCTCGCACCGACCCGACCCGATTCACGACCCGGGCCTCATCACCGCCCCCTTTTCGGAAGCGACAGCTCCGCCGGCAACGGACAGGACAGCGTAGGGAATAGCTGCGTTTACAACGGCCGCAAGCTCGTTTTCCCATCCGCTCCGTCTCACGGACGCCCGGGAGCCTTCCGCCAGGCCATCAACTTCTCCCCCGCGGCGCGCAGGGTCTCCTCCCGCTTGGCGAAGTGAAACCGGATCAAATGATGCACCGGTTCGTGGAAGAACGACGACCCCGGCACCCCCGCCACCCCGACCTCCTTCGCCAGCCAATGCGCGGCATCCGTGTCGTTCGAAAACCCGAGTTCTGAGATGTCCGTCATCACGTAGTACGCCCCCTCCGGCTCGGTGAAAGGCAACCCTGCCGCCCGCAGATAGCCGAGGAACACGTCCCGCTTGCGCGTATAGTCCGCCAGAAAATCCTCGTAGTACCGATCCGGAAACTCCAGCCCCGTGATCGCGGCCTCCTGGATGGGTGCGGCCGCGCCAATGGTCAAAAAATCATGCACCTTGCGCGCCTCGGCAATCACGCGCGCAGAGGCCTGCACGTAGCCCAGTCGCCAGCCAGTGATGGAATACGTCTTGGACAACGAATTGCAGACGAGGGTCCGCTCCGCCATGCCCGGCAGCGCGGCGAAATACACATGTCGACGCGGGGCGTACACGATGTGCTCGTACACCTCGTCGGTGATGACAAACGCATCGTACCGCTCCGCCAACTCGCCGATCCTCACCAACTCCTCGCGGGTAAACACCTTTCCGCACGGGTTGGACGGATTGCACAGCACCACCGCGCGCGCGCCCGTGCGGAAGGCGCGCTCCAACTCGTCGAAATCCACGCCAAACGCCGGCGCTCGCAGGGCCACGTGGACCGGCACCGCCCCACACAGCACGGCATCCGCCGCGTAGTTCTCGTAAAAGGGCGAGAAGACAATCACCCGGTCCCCCGGCTGACACGCCGTCATCATCGCCACCATCATCGCCTCCGTTCCCCCACAGGTGACCACGAGATGTTGGTCGGGATCGACCTCCACGCCGCTGAAGCGCGTGATCTTGCGCGCCAGGGCCTCGCGAAATCGCGGCGCCCCCCACGTGACCGCATACTGATGGTTCGATCCTCGCGCGGCGCGCGCCAGGGCTTCGAGCAACGCCGCCGGGGGATCGAAGTCGGGAAACCCCTGCGACAGATTGATCGCACCGTGTCGTTGCGCGACCCGCGTCATGCCGCGGATGACAGATTCAGTGAACGCCGAGAGTCGGGCAGCGGTGGGAGGCATGATCGATCCGTAAAGCCCACAGGCTGCCCACAACCCGGACGCCGACTCAAGACGAGCCAGACCGCCCAGGGCACACGCAGTGCCCCCAAATGGGCCGCGGTCCCGCTCTGCTCCCCTCGCGCGGCCAACTCGATCTCCTAACGCAATCCCCTAACCCACGGTGCATAATGAATGCTCACAGCGCATAAGGTTGTCGGGGAATCCCGCCGATATCCCCCACGGCCGCGAGTGCTGGGGAACCATGGTGCAGTCCTCGCCGGCCGCCATGCCCCAGACGCGCACCATGCCCGACCGCTCCGCCCATCCAAGACCCGCCCTTCCGCAGGACGCCCCCTCCTGTGTCCCCGGTCCCCTCCACCCTGGGGGTGCCCTTTGAATTCGGTCGAGCGGACACGCCGGGCGCCCCGGGTTCTCATCGTCGACGACGATCCCATCATTCGTACCATCGTCGCCTACATGCTCCAACCCCTGAAGGTCGAGACTCAGGAGGCTGAAGACGGCGCTTCCGCCCTCGACCTGGCACGACAAACCGCCCCCGACCTCATCCTCCTCGATCACGAGATGCGCGGGATGAACGGCATCGAAGTCCTCCGCCACCTCAAAGCCGATCCCAGTCTCGCTGTCATTCCGGTCATCTTTGTCACCGGAAGCAGCGAAGCGCATGTCATCACCGACTGCTTCCAATCCGGGGCCGCCGACTACGTTCACAAACCGTGCCGCGAATCTGAACTGCACGCCCGCGTGAACGCCGCGCTCGAAAACCGCCGGCTGGTGGATGAACTCCAGTGGCTCGCCACTCACGACCCGCTGACCGGCCTGGCGAATCGAACGCTCTTCATCCAACGACTCCAGCCGCTCATCGACTCCCAGTCGGAGCATCCGGAACAACACTTCGCCGTGCTGTTCACCGACTTCGACCGCTTCAAACGCGTCAACGACAACCTCGGCCACGCCATGGGCGACGAATTCCTCAGGGAAATCGCCGCGCGACTCGAACGCGGACTGACCCAGGCCTGCCCCGACCCAACCCACCGCCTCGCAGCACGCCTGGGCGGCGACGAATTCGTGGTCCTGCTCGAAGCACTCTCCGATCCAAGTCAGGCGCGCACCATCGCCGATGCCATCCTCGATTCGCTCTGCGGCACCTACCGGGTCGGCCACCTCGAAATCGCCGGTTCCGCCAGCATCGGGGTCCTCAATAGCGCCCCCAGCTACGCCTCCGCCGAGGAAATGCTGCGCGATGCCGACACCGCGATGTACGAAGCGAAACATGCCGGACGCGGACGTTGCACCACTTTCGACGCCACCATGCAACAGCGCGTCCGCGACCGCGCCGCGCTGGAACAGGACCTGCGCCGCGCCCTCACGCGCTCCGAGTTCTCGCTCGTCTATCAGCCCATCGTCTCGCTCCGCACCGGCCGCACGGAAACCCTCGAGGCACTCCTCCGCTGGCGCCACCCGACCCGCGGCCCCATCCCACCCTCCGAGTTCATCCCCGTCGCCGAGGAATCTGGTCTCATCGTCCAACTCGGACGCTGGAGCCTCTCCGAAGCCAGCCGACAACTCGCCGAATGGCGTCATCGCCATCCCCACACCCAGGACGTCGGTATCAGCGTCAACCTCTCCCGCCGGCAACTCGACAGCCCCACGCTCGCCAGGGATGTGGCCCAGGTGCTCGCTGAGAACGGGCTCCCTCCAGGCGCCCTCCACCTCGAAGTCACCGAGAGCGAGGCCATGCACGACCACGCCACCGCCGGTCAGCGCCTCCAGGAGTTGCGCGACTGCGGAATCAAACTCGACATCGACGACTTCGGCACCGGCCACTCCTCGCTCGCTTGCCTGCACCGGTTCCCCGTCGACTTCCTCAAAATCGACCGCTCCTTCGTCGCTTCGATCAGCGACTCCTCCCTGTTCGCCTCCCTGGTCGACGCCATCACACAATTGGCGCGGACACTCCAAATCCAAGTCGTGGCTGAAGGCATCGAAACCCCCGACCAACTGCGACTCCTGAGAGCGCTGGGCTGCGACTTCGGCCAAGGCTACCTGCTCTCCCGCCCGCTCCCACCCTGGCAGGTCCCCGAATTCCTCATGGAACCCATCGCCGCTTTTCCCGCCCCCCTCGAAGCTCCCCCCGAGACAGCGTCGCTGGCCAACTCCGCCTTGACCCCGGCTTAAGCCCAGGGCCGCCGGCACCAGCTCCCCCTCCGGCGGCGGCCTCGCCGCTCGGACCTCCGTCAGACTTTCCGACGCTCCACCGGAGCACTGCACAACGAGACACAACCATCTCGTTAACAAGGCAATACAACAAACCCCCAGGAAGAAACAAGTGACCAGACGTCGTCATTCCTTACAATCGGAGTCATAAGATCCCTTTTCAGCGTTATTTAATTTTAGTTACAACGCTTTATATCAACGTGTTACAGCGGTTCTAGAAGGTCTTCGTAGCGGGCACAACTATTGCTGTCTTGACATATCCCGTTTCCTCAAAGACCCGCGGCCCTCCGTTCCGGCCGAGGTTGAGTCGGTCGGCATCATGGGCCAACGGATCAGGAGGGAAGGGGAGGAAAGCAGGATGGTTTACCGCGACGCCGCAAGGCTCGCGAAGGAAGTACCATGAACAACCGTTACACTTGGGCGGCAGGCTTTCTCCTGACCGCGGCTTCGGCTCTCGCCGACTCCATCACCCCGGCCAGCTTCGACTCGACGCTGAACGTGGGTGAGTCTGTCACCATCAAGAAGACCGTCACCGTGGATGCTGGCACTCCGACCAGTTCCAAGGTGGACGTCTTCTTCCTGGCCGACACCACGGGCAGCATGGGCGGCGCCATCAATGGCGTCCGCAACAACGCATCATCGCTCCTCTCGGCCATCTCCGGCCTGGGCGATGTGCAGTTCGCGGTGGGTGAATACAAGGACTTCCCCCGGTCGCCCTATGGCGGCGGAGGGGACTTCTCCTACAAGCTGAACACCCCGATGACCGCCAATACGAGCACCATCCAGACGGGGATCAATCAGTGGGGCGCCAGTGGTGGCGCGGATGGACCGGAAAGCCAGCTCGCTGCGCTCAAGGACCTGGCGGAATCCTCCGCCACGGGATGGCGCCCGGGTTCGGCGCGTGTCCTGATCTGGTTCGGCGATATTTGGGGTCATGACTCCGCCACCGAGCCGGCTTACCCGGGACCCACGGAAGCGCAAGCCACGGCGGCCCTCGTGAACAACAACATCCAGGTCGAAGCCATCGACGTGGGCTCCCTCAACGGCACCGGCCAGGCCGGTCGCATCGCTGCCGCCACCGGCGGGCATGTGAACAACAGCTCGAACAGCTCGGCCATCGTGGCCGTCATCCAAAGCGCCATCGACACCGCGTTCGCCAACTACAGCTCGGTCGCACTGGACCTCTCCGAGGTTCCTGCCGGCCTCAGCGCCTCGGTGGATCCCGCGTCGATCACCGGCGCCTTCGATCGATCGGCGACCCGGTCGTTTGACTTCGAGCTGACGTTGACTGCGGATGCCGCGGGTACCTACACCTTCAACGTGTACGGGCTCGTTGACGGCGGCCGCGTGGCTACCGAAACCGACCGCATCCATGTCCCTGGCATCGGCGTGCCCGATCGTGGCGCCACGCTGTCGATGATGACCGGAGCGCTCCTGCTCCTCGGCGCGTTCCGCCGTCGTCTCGCCTAGTCGTGCCCTGCGCCCCACGGGCGCGTTTCCAACTCCGTTCCACACGAGGTGCAGGGCCCCACCCTGCACCTCGATTCTTTTGACCCCCACGCCCACGCCCACGCCACGTCCGGACAAGCCAGCCGGCAACATTTCGCTCCCGCCCCTCACCCAGTCCGCGCACGCTCCCGCCAAGATCCAACCGCCCACCGCCATGAACGTCCGGCCCCTTCGCTCCCGACTCACGCTGGCGCCTTCGCTGATCGCCTTCCTTGCCCTCCTCGCCCTGTTCCTCGCGAGCGTCGCTCCGCTCCCCACCCGCGCCGTGCCGGTCACCAACCAGGTCGACCTGACGGACTGGGATTTCACCCTCTCCAACCCCTTCGAACGCTCCGCCGAAACCGAGGTCCGCGCTGCCTTCCTGCTCCTGAATTCCGGCCAACTCGAGCCGGCCCTCCAAGCCGCCGGCCGGGCCCTGGAACGGAACCCCGCTTCCGCCGACGCCCACGAAATCGCCGGGGCCGCCCTCGCCAAACTCGGGCGCTTCGAGGACAGCCTGGCCCGCCTGACCAAAGCCACCGAACTCAATCCCCGCCAAGCCACTGCCTTCGCCAAATTGGGAGACGTCCAGGCCGCACTCCAGCACCCCGGCCCGGCCCGGACGGCCTACCTCCAAGCCCTTGCCATCGATCCCACCGATCGCCGTGCCCACCAGCGACTCGGGCTCATGAGCGAGGACGAAGGCGACGCCAGCCGCGCGATCGACCATTTCGAAAAGGGCCTCGAGGGCACACCCCCGAACTACGTGGGCGTCAAAATCAACCTCGCCCGCCTGTACAACCGGGCCAACCGCTTCGAACAAACCATCGTCCTCCTCGCCCCGGTTGTCCCTGACACGTACCCGGACCCGATCGCCCACCTGCTGCTGGGCACCGCCTATCTCGGCACCACCAACCTCAACGCCGGACTGCACTCCCTCGAAATCATGAGCCGCCTGCGGGGCCGTGACGCCACCGCGCAACAGGCCCTCGCCTTGGCGTATAGCCAGGCAGGCCAACCCGCCAAAGCCCTCGAAATCCTCGACGCCCTGCTCGCCACCCAACCCAACGCCCTGGAGGCACGCGTCCAGCGCGCCCAAACCCTGGCCGCGCTCAACCGACCGGCCGACGCGCTCACCGAGTTCCAAGCCGCGCTGGCCTCCCAGCCGAAGTCCATCCCCACGCTCCTCGAATTCGCCGCCTACCACGCCTCACACGGCGCTCCGAACGAAGCCATCCGTCTTTACTCCTCCGTCCTCGCCCTCCCCGACGCCCCCGCCTTGGCCTACGAGCGGCTCGCCGCTGTCCAGCGCGACGCCGGCCAGCTCAAGGAGGCGGAGACCACTCTGCTCGCCGGGTGTACCCGACACCCCCAGCACGCGCGACTCCGCACCTTGCTCGGCCTCCACTACGGCCTCACCCAGCAGTACGCGCGCAGCCGGGACTCGCTCACCGAAGCACTCGCCATGGCCCCTGGGAATCCCCAAGCCCTCAAAGCCCTCAGCGGAGCCCACCAGCGCCTGGGCTCCCTCTCCAACGCCGTGGCCGCCGCCCGACAACTCGTCGCCGTGGTGCCGCGCAACGCGGAGGATCGCTTCTACCTCGGCGGGCTCGAACAGGACGCCGGCGAACTCCGTGCTGCCATCGCCACCTACGGCGAAGTGCTCAAGCTCAACCCCGATCACGCCGCCGCCCTCAATAATCTCGCCCACACCCTGGCCTCCGAGGGCCACGCCACCGAAGCGCTCCCCTTCGCCGAACGCGCCCTCAAGCTGCTCCCCAACAACCCCAGCGTGCTGCACACGCACGGCTGGGTCTGCCTCCAGGCCGGCGCCTTCCCCGCCGCCCAAAAATCCCTCGCCCAAGCCGCACGCCTGGCCCCCGGCAAACCCACTTATCAGTTCCATCTCGCCCTCGCCCAGAAATCCTCCGGCGATGTGCCGGCAGCTCGCGCCACGCTCGACGCCCTGCTGGCCCTTCGCACCCAATACCCGGAACGCGCCGAAGCCCAACGCCTCCGCGAACAGCTGCGCTAAGAACCCTCTCCCGGAGACCTCGGTCATGCGTTCCTCGAGGCCACACCCGACTGACTCCCAGCGAGCGGATCCCCCGTCTGCTCCCGATCGCGTTGCCCGGCGAACTCCGGTGCGGGCCCCAGCGGGTAGCCCTTGGCCTGCCTTCGTTCTCCTCCTGCTCCTCGCCATCCTCCTCCCCGTCGGCGGGGCGACCCCACCCGCCACATCCCCCTCGGATCCCTCCCCCGGCCTCTCCACCGACGCCACCGGCCAACTTCTCCTCCGTTGAAAGCCGTTCCGCGGCCTCGGCGTCAATGTCTACGACGCCTTCCAGCGCACGCTCGGTCCTGACCCCGAACACGCGCGCCCCATCGAGCCCTTGTTTCGCTCCCTCGCGGCCCACGGCATTCCGTTCGTGCGCTTCTCGGCCGGCGGCTACTGGCCCTTGGAGTGGTACCTCTACCGCACCAATCGCGACGCTCATTTCCAGCGCCTGGATGCCGTCATCCACGCCGCCGAACGCGCCGGCATCGGCTTGATTCCCTCCCTGTTCTGGCACCCGCCCACCCTTTCCGATCTGGCCGGGGAACCCTTCCAAGACTGGGGCCATCGCGAGAGCAAGACCTTCGCCCTCATGCAGGCCTACACCCGTGAGGTCATCCAGCGCTACCGAGACTCTCAAGCCGTCTGGGCCTGGGAGTTCGGGAACGAATTCAACCTGCCCGCCGACCTTCCCAACGCCGCCGAACATCGCCCCCCGGTCGTGCCTCACGCCGGGACTCCCACGACCAGGTCCGCTCACGATGAACTGACCCACGCCGCCTTCCGCACCGCGTTGTCCGGTTTCGCCGAGGAAGCCCGACGCTGGGATGCCCGCCGACTGCTGCTCAGCGGCAACGCCTTTCCGCGCTCCTCCGCGTGGCACCAACTCCATCACCAAACCTGGGACCTCGACAGCCGGGAACAGTGGACCGCGATGCTGCTCGACGACCATCCCGCGCCGATCTCCTGCCTGTCCGGTCGACTCTACTCCGCCGACGATCTCCATCAGCTTCCCTGGGCCGCGGCGGCCGCGCGTGCGACCCATCGCCCCTTGTTCATCGGCGAATTCGGCGTGCCCGGCCGACTCGATGATCCCGCCCTGGCACGGTTTCAGGAGCAACTCGACGCCCTCGACACTCACGAGATTCCCCTGGCTGCGCTCTGGGTCGTGGACTTCGACGGCCAAGCCGCCGACTGGAATGTCACCGAGGCCAACGCGCGCGCGCCTCTCCTCCGCCTGCTCGAGCAACGGAACCGGACCTGGCGCGCCGCTCAGGCCGCCGCCGCCGCGCCGCCGCTTCCCAAGACGCCCTGACGAAAGAGCCTTCGGCTCCGCCTGCGTCAACCGCCCTCGTCGTTCCCGCTCACGCCCCCATCCGCGCCTCTAACGCGCGCAACCCTTCCAAGGCCCCGCAGCCCAAACCCACGTGCCCGCGCCCCGGGGGAACCGACGGTTCGCGCGGATTGATGCGAATCAATCGCCCGCCCCACACCTGCACCAGGTGCTCCATGCTCGCCCGCACGGTCGGCACCGCCATACCCGCCCCCATCTCCACCACCACCAACCGACTCTCCCTTCCCAACGTTCCCAGCCACGCCTCCATCCGCGCTTCCTGCCTCGCCGTGCGGTCCGGATCCCAGCCCCCGTCGCCGAACATCAACACATTCGGCCGCATCACCTCCCCGCACCGCGCGCAGCGTGGCAACGGATCCAAAGCGCGAAAAACCGCCGCATCGATCCGCACCTCGATCCCGCTCGCCTCCTCGATGCCTCCACATCCGCGCCGCATACACTGCACATGCATCAGGGACCCGTGGCATTCGACCACCGATCCCGGATCAAACCCCGCCCGCTGGAAATGTCCGTCCACGTTGGAGGTGAACACGAAGCCCCCCCGCTGTTTCGTCGCCGCCCACGACCTCAGAATCGAAAATCCCGCATGCGGCGCGGTGTCGCGATAGAGATGCAGCCGGTGTCCGTAAAACGCCCAGGCCAGATGTGGGTCCTTCTTGAACCACACCGGGGTCGCCATCTCCTCAAACCGCAACCCGAGCTTCGCGACCGCCGGATACGCACGCCAGAATCCTTCCGTCCCACGAAAATCCGGCAGCCCAGAGTCCACCCCCATCCCGGCCCCCGCCGCGATCAGCAGCGCATCCGCCTCCCGAATCGCGTGCGCCGCCGCGCTCAATGCCGCGTCGTCCCTCAAACTGCCCACCGGATCGTTCACGCCCACGTGATATCCAGCCGCACCTTCCCACGCACGCAGGTAATTCGACCGAGTGCTCCGGCTCATACCTGCCGCGCTCCCTTCAAGTTCCTTGCTGGAATGTCGTTCTCCACGTAGACGACGGACCAGGGACCACCGCATTCGCACCGGTCTCCGTGGGCGCCGGCCGCGCCCCGTTTGGCGGAGCACCTCGGTCGACCTGCGCTGCGCTCCCTTCCGCATCGAGGGCCTATGAAATTCTCGCGCCTCCTGGCAGTTGGCACTGCCGCCCTTCTCCTCCCCTCCGCACTCCTCGCCGTGAGTCCGGATCGCTCCGCCTTCCAGCAGGTCCTCTCCCAGGACTCCACCAACCAGGTCATGCTCAGCGAGGACCCCGAGGTCGCGGTCGCCGACCGCCTGGTCCACGTCGTCTACACTGATACCGCCCAGACCAATAACTACCTGCGCCGGCTTCTCTACCGTCGGTCCACCGACTCCGGTCAAAGCTTCGAAGATCCGGTGCTGTTGCAGGAACACCCCGGCCTCGACCTCGGCGCCGGACGCTTCCGCCGCCTCGCCGTGGACGGGTCCCTCGTCCATATCGCCTCCGTCCATGCCCCGATCTGGACCGGGGGCGATTGGTACTACTCCCTCGACTACTTCCGCTCCACCAATGCCGGAGCCAGTTTCGAACCTCGCCGCTCTCTCACCACCGGCCCCGCCGCCTACCACCTGCGCATGCCGCACATCGTCGCCGGCGACGGCCAGGTCGCCCTCGCGTACCTCTACTATCCGAACTGGTACACCGACTCCCACCTGAACCTGCTGCGCTCCGCGGACGGCGGCGCCACCTTCTCCGCGCAAACCCTCGCCCGCACCTCAGACGAGAACTACGACCTCTGGGACCTGCGCCGGGACGGCCAACGCCTCGCGCTGGCCGTCGTCGCTTCTCATGGCATCCCCGGTTCCTACGCGTCGACGTTCCGCCTCCTCGTGGGCGCCAGCACCGATGCCGGCGGCAGCTGGCACTTCAATCAGGTCGGTTCCACCAACGCCGCTGGTTGGCCCATGGTCGACTCCCTCTCGGATTATCAGGAGAAACCGGACCTGGCCTGGGCCGGCGATCACCTCTACGTCACCTGGACCGGACAGGATACCCAGAGCGTGCGCCAGGCGTTCGTCGCACGATCCACCGACGCGGGCAGGACCTTCGGCCCCCAGATCGATCTCTCCTCCGGACAAACCGCCTCGCCGCAGTACGGTCAGGCCACCCTTGCCGCCCGCGGACGCCACGTCTACGCCGTCTGGAATGTTCCCGGTTCGGGCCTCTGGCTGCGTCATTCCACGGACGCCGGTTCCTCCTGGTCCGCCGCGCGCCGCCTCTTCGGCGGATGGTGGCCACTCGTGGCCATCGACCCCTCCAGCGAGGACGGAAGCTCAGTGCATTTCGTCGCCTCTCCTGGTTTGTACCGCCGCTCCA
>JADLFD010000303.1 GCA_020845805.1 Verrucomicrobiales bacterium
ACCGCGCCGCTGCCCTTCATGCCGGAAGGCGCTGAGCTGGGCCGCTTCATCCGGATCCAGGTGAGCGATACCGGGCACGGCATTCCCCAGGAGCTGTTGGACCGTGTGTTCGAACCCTTCTTCACCACCAAGGATGTGGGCAAGGGCACCGGCCTCGGCCTCTCGACCGTGCTGGCGATCGTCAAGGGGCACGGCGGCTATCTCGACGTGAGAAGCGAGGCGGGGCGGGGGACCACTTTTGACATCTATTTGCGCGGACTGCCCGTGGTGCCGCTGAGCGAAGGGCGGGCGGGGTCGCCTCCCCTGCCGCGCGGCGCGGGGCAGACCGTGCTCCTGGTCGACGACGAACCCAGCGTCCTGCGCACCGTGGGGGCGCTTCTCACCCGGCAGGGATTCAAAGTGGTCGGCACCCGTGACGGCCAGGAAGCGATGCGCGTGCTCGAGGCGAGACACGGGGAGATCAGCGTGGTCGTGACGGATCTGGTGATGCCCATCCTGGACGGATTTCAACTCGCCAAGCGGGCGCTGTCACTGACGCCTCCGCCCGCCATGGTGATGGTCACGGGCGTGATGGATTGGGAGGGTACCGACGGCAAGGTAGCGGAGTTGCGCGGGCTGGGCGTGCGCCATTTCCTGCGCAAACCGTGCGATCCGCACGAGCTGCTGACGGCCGTCGTGACGGCGGCGACCGGTTCGAAACGACGCAGCAAGTGAGACGTCCGACCGAGTCGTTCCGGATTCGTGGTCTTGCATGAACCGGGGGTTCCCTCGCGTAATCGCGGCGGTGAGTTCCGCGTCTCCTGCGCTATCGCGAGGCCGTCCACGCCTGAGTTTCTCCGGCGGGGGCGATCCTCATCGTTCCCCGTTCCTCTACTGGCTGGGATGGACCCTCTCCCGCTGGAGCATTGGGCTGTACTTCGGTCGGACCGAAGCCGGGTCCGAGCACGTGCCGGCGAGCGGGCCGGTGATCCTGGCCTCCAATCATGCCAGTTTCATGGACCCGCCGTTCGTGGGGTCCTCCTGTGGGCGTCCCATCAGCTATCTGGCGCGCGAGTCGTTGTTTTCCAACCCAGTGTTCGGCTGGGTGCTCCGCAAGGTGGGCGCGGTGCCCGTGGATCGGGACGGCGCGAGTGGCAAAGGCGTCAAGACCATCCTCGATCGGCTCAAGGGCGGTGACGGAATCATCCTGTTCCCTGAGGGGACCCGGACCTCCGACGGCCAGTTGGGCGCCAGTCGGGCCGGGGTGGGGTTGGTGGTGCTGAAATCCGGAGCGCCGGTGGTGCCCGTCCGGGTGTTTGGTACGTACGAAGCCTATGGTCGGCACGTGAAGATTCCGCGATCACGCCGGGTGTCGATCCGGTTTGGTCCGCCCCTGATGTTCTCCGACCTGCGCGCCGAGGCCGCGACCGCCAGCCGGGCACGGATCAAGGAGATGTACCAGGAGGTTTCGGACCAGATCCTCCGCGCCATTGCCTCGTTGGAGGGTCCCGAATGAAGGCCGAGGAGAACTTGCGCGAGGAGCGAGGACCACGTTCCCGGAGTTGGCGGCGGGGTGTCGTCCTGGGGGTCCTCGTGGGAGCCCTCGGCGGGGCCGTGCTGGCCCACGCGACACGACTGGTGCCTCTGGCGCCGGAGCAGTTGTGCGCCCTGGCAGATTGCGTGCTGTTGGGACGGGTGGAGGCGGTGGAGGTGAAACGCGATGCCGCGGGTCGGATTCACACTCTGACCTCACTCCAGATCCTGGAGCTTTGGAAAGGCCAGTCCGAGAAGGAGCCGCTCGCGGTCGTGTCCGCCGGCGGCGTGCTGGGTGAGACGCGGATCGAGACGGTGGAGATCGCGACCCCCGAGGTGGGCGAACGGGGCGTGTGGTTTCTCACGCGCAATCCGGCGGGAGAATGGGTGACCGTGGGGCTGGATCAGGGTTGGTTTCGAGTGCGCTCCGGCGCCACCGAGGTTGGGGAGACGGTGGAGAACCGGTTTCACCGGGCGCCGAACCTGAACCCAAACCCACACCCGGGCGCGAACCCGGGTGTGCGAAGTGAGAGGAGGCCGTCCTGGGCCGCACTCACGCTGGCCGAACTTCGCCGCCGGGTGCGGGAAAGCATCGCTCCGTGAACGCCGGGAGATCCATCGTTTGGGGATGGGTGCTCGCGGTCGGGCTCACTGCGGCCAGCGTGAATGCGTTCGTCGGCGATCAGAATGCCTCCCAGCAGTGGCGTCGTTGGAATCTGGTGACTCCCGATGCCCGCGTTCCGGTGACCTCGGTCAATCGCACCACGCGCGCCATGATCTATCGCTTGGACGACGCCGGCTCGCGGCGGGGCGACGCGGCGCGCGAGTTGGATGCGGTTCGCACCGCGTTCGACCTGTGGCAGGGGGTGCCCGGGACGGTGCTGCGCTTCGAGGAGGCGGCCCCGGTGAGTGGCACCCAGGATGTGAACAGCAGCGACGGGTTCAACACGTTCTTCTGGACCACCAACCTCCTCGTCAACGGCGGTCGCGACAACCTTTCGGGAGTGCTGGCCCTGACCTATGTGGCGTCCTTTGCCGACGGCAATGTGGTCTTCGACACCGATACCGTGTTCAACGCGGTGCAGTTTCGCTGGTCGACGGACGGACTCAGCGCGCAGGTGCAGGATCCCTTCGTCGAAGCCATCGCCCTGCACGAGGTCGGGCACGCCCTCGGGCTGCGGCATTCCCCGGTCGGGGGAGCGACCATGCTTTATGTCGGAGATCAAGGGGTGAACTCCCAGGTGGGATTGTCCGCGGACGAACTCAGCGCCGCGCGTGCGCTCTACGGCAATGTCGCCACCCAGGGAGCGGTAGGCCGGGTCACCGGCACGGTGCGCATCGGTGGGACCCCGATCCTGGGAGCTGGTGTGTTCGCCGAGGACGCGGCCGGCGCGGTGGTGGCCGGGTCGGTGACGCGGAGCAACGGAGTGTACGAGCTCCCGGGGTTGCTGGCGGGCACGTACGCCCTCCGCGTGGCGCCCCTCGACTCCGCGCTCGCTGGGAATTACCTGATCCGCGGCGCCGACATCTCGGCCGCGTATCGCAACGCAGTCACCGACTTCAAGCCAAGCGAGACACGCAGCGTGACCGTGGTGGGGAAGGGATCACTGACCGCAGATTTCACGCTGACTCCGGGCGCGCCGTTGCGCATCGCGAGATTGTTGCGCCCGGCACCCGACCTCTCCTCGCCCAGCTACAACAACAAGCCCGTGTCGGTCATTCCCTCGGGGCAGACGCTCTATCTCGGCGTCCTGACGCCTTCGGCCCTGACGGGAACGGATTCGGTGCAGCTTTTGATCGGTGGTGATGGCCTGGTGGTGGGTGGTACCGAGGTACGACCCAACGCGCTCGGGACCCTGAGTCTGGTAGCGGTCCCTGTACGGTTCGAGGCCGGCGCCACTCCCGGCCTGCGCACTTTCCAGCTGAAGCGCGGTGAGGAATCGGCGTGGGCGCATGGCTTTCTGGAGGTGCTGCCCCCGGTGCCGGACCATAACGCGGACGGTCTGGATGATCGTTTCCAACGACGGTACTGGTCGCGTTTCACTCTGGGCGCCGCGGCACCCGGTGCGGATCCCGACGTCGACGGCTTCCCGAACCGGTGGGAGTACGAGCGTGGCAGCGACCCGACGAACCGGCTGTCGGCGCATTTCGAGATCGTCTCCGTACGGGTCACTGCCGCGGGCGCGACGGTGCGCGCGGAGACCGCGGTGGGGAAACGGTTCCGGCTCCTGCGACGCGGTGTCGTGGCCGGCGGGGATTGGGTGCCGATCGGCGCGGACATCCGGGCGACGGGAGAACTGACCGAGTTCGCGGATCCGGCCGCCACCAACCGCGTGGAGTTTTATCGTGTGCAGTGGATGGGGGACTGACCGCGCAGGACAGACTTGGTTTGGCCTCCTTGATCACCCACGCTGCCGCGCTCTTGGAACTCGAGCACCGAGTCAGGCCTCTTCTGGATTGGTACGCGCGCCACGCACGGGATCTGCCGTGGCGGCGCACGCGGGATCCTTACGCCATCTGGGTCTCCGAGATCATGCTGCAGCAGACCCAGGTGCGGACGGTGATCCCGTACTGGGAACGTTGGATGCGCGCGTTTCCCACCGTGGCCGACTTGGCCAAAGCCACTGAACCCACGGTCCTGAAACTCTGGGAGGGACTCGGCTACTACCGCCGGGCACGCCATCTGCATGCAGCGGCGAAGCAGTTGTTCGCTGAAACTGGAGGCCGATTCCCAACCGATCGAGAAGGCATCCTGGCGCTCCCGGGCGTTGGGCGATACACAGCCGGGGCGATCCACAGCATCGCCTTCAATCAGCCTTCGCCGATTCTGGACGGGAACGTGATCCGGGTGTTGACGCGCTGGCAGGGATTGACCGGGGATCCCGCCGTGCGCGCGGTGAACCAGGGGCTTTGGGAAGACGCGCAGCGACTCGTCGAAGCGGCAGCGGAGTTGCGACGCCCTGAGGCTTGTTCGCACCTGAACCAGTCCTTGATGGAGTTGGGGGCGACGGTGTGCACGCCGCGCGCACCTCGTTGCCACGAATGCCCGGTGGCCGGCTCCTGCCGCGC
>JADLFD010000304.1 GCA_020845805.1 Verrucomicrobiales bacterium
CCGGCGCGGGAGGGGAGTGTTCATGGTCTGTGGAGCATGCGGGTGGGAGACGAAGAAACCGGGCGTTGCGCGGTAAGCCTCCCCCGCTCGCACGACTCTGGCAATCGCTGAGGCAACCCGCTCCCCGTTCCGTAGCCGCCGTCGTGAGACGGCGCTCACTCGTCTTTCTCGCTCACCCCGTTCGCCAACGCCATCCAGCGCGGACTCACGTCCGCGACTACTTCCGGTTCCGTAGCCGCCGTCGTGGGACGGCGCTCACTCGGCTTTCTCGCTCACCCCGTTCGCCAACGCTATCCAGCGCGGACTCACGTCCGCGGCTACTTCCGCTTCCGTAGCCGCCGTCGTGAGACGGCGCTCACTCGCCCGCTCCCGCATTCCCGGGCCACCACACCCACCTTCGCGCGATTCCCGCGCTTGCCCTCAGCCACGCCCCGCGGTCACATCTCGGCAGCTCTCAGCCATCTCGTCCCTCTCATGCCATGATCGCCCGCCTCCTTGCCACCCTGACCCTGGTCACCACCCCCCTCGCGCTCAGCGTCACCGCCACCGGCGCCGAGCCCAAACCTCTGCGCGCCCTCCTCATCACCGGCGGGTGCTGCCACGATTACCCGGCCCAGAAGGAAGTCCTCTCCAGCGGCGTCTCCAAGAGGATCAACGTGCAATGGACCATCGTCCATGACCCCCGCACGGGCACCACCGGCAAGATTCCCCTCTACGAGAAAGCCAATTGGGCGGACGGCTACGACATCGTCGTGCACAACGAGTGTTTTGCGGACGAGAAGGAAGTCTCCTGGCAGGAACAGATCCTCAAGCCGCATCGCGAAGGCGTCCCCGCGGTGGTGGTCCATTGCTCCATGCACTGTTACCGCGCGCCCTCCGACGAGTGGTTCAAGTTCTGCGGCGTGACCTCGCATCGTCACGGCTCCCATTTCGCCTACCCCATGAAGCTACAAAAGGCCGATCACCCCATCGTGAAAGGCCTGCCTCCCACGTGGCAGACGGAGAAGGAAGAGCTCTACCACATCGAGAAAGTGTGGCCCACCGCCACCCCGCTCGCCTCAGGCTACTCGCACGAAACGAAGAAGGACGAAGTCAACGTCTGGATCAACACCTACGGTCAAGGACGCGTCTTCGGCACCACCCTGGGGCACTACAATCACACCATGGAAAGCCCGTGGTTCCTGGACACCCTTGCGCGCGGAATGCTGTGGGCCTGTGGCAAGCTTGACGACGACGGCAAGCCGCTCCCTGGTTACGGTCCCGCCCCCGCCGCCAAACCCTAACCTCTTCCGGACCCCGGGCTCGGACGCCGCCTCCTCGAGCCTGACTTGCCCCCCGGGCTGGGGGGCGGAACCAGTTCTCCTTGCAGGCCCCATGCCCTCCCTTGATCCCGCAACCGTGCGTGCGTTCCTCGAGCGCCGCCTCCCGGCCACCCTCGAGCTGCTTCGCGAACTCGTGGGCATCAATAGCTACACTGGGAACCGCGAGGGCGTGAACCACCAGGGCCGCGTCACGGCGCGACACTTCGAGTCACTCGGCTTCACCTCCGCCTTCGTGGCGCACGCCGATCCCGCAATGGGGGACCACCTGGTCATGACCCGCGCGGGCCGTACACCGCGCACGCTCGCGCTCATCTCCCATTTGGACACCGTTTTCCCGCCCGAGGAGGAGGCGCGCAACGGGTTCCGCTGGCTGCCGGAGGGGGATCGCATCTACGGCCCTGGCACCAACGACATCAAGGGCGGTACCGCCATGATGCACCTGGTTCTCTCCGCCCTGCGGGAACACGACCCTGAAGCCTTCGAGTCGGTGACTTGGAAGCTGCTGTGGAACGCCACCGAGGAGACACTCTCCCGGCACTTCGCCGAAGTCTGCCAGGCGCACCTCGACCCCGCCCACACCCGCGCCGCACTCGTGTTCGAGGCGGAGGGCCGGCCGCGTGGTCCATCCGCCCTCGTCGTCGCCCGCAAAGGCCGCGCCACCTTCCGCATCCAGGTCGAGGGACGCGGCTCCCATGCGGGCGCCAAGCACGCGCGCGGCGCCAACGCCATCACCCAACTCGCCCAGGTCGTCGAGCGCATCGCCCAGCTCACCGACTATCCCCGGCATCTGACCTTCAACGTCGGGACGATTCGTGGCGGCGTGGCCGTCAACCGTGTGCCGCACGAGGCCTCCGCCGACCTCGAAATGCGAGCGTTCACCCGCGAAGTCTACCAATCGGGCATGAGCGCCGTGCTCGCCCTCGCCGGACACGGCGAAGTGCGAAGTCCTGCCGACGGGCACGCCTGTCAGATCCGGGTGGACGTGCTCTCCGAGAGCCCTCCCTGGCCGCGCAATCCCCGCACCGACGCGCTGTTCGAGGTGTGGAGCGCCACGGCCCGCGACCTCGGCCTGCCGCTCGAATCGGAGGAACGCGGCGGGCTCAGCGATGGGAATTGGATCTGCGATCAGTTCCCCACTCTCGACGGACTCGGTCCGCACGGCGACAACGACCACTGTTCCGAACGTAGCGCCGACGGCTCGAAACTCCCCGAGTACGTCCTGATCTCATCCTTCGTGCCCAAGGCCCTGCTCAACACCGCCGCGCTGTCGCGCCTCATCCGCAGCAGCACCCCCTGATCCCGCGATCCCGGATCGTCACCCACGCCTCGGACCACGCTCAGCCCGGTTCCACGAACTCGTCATGAGCGTCGAACGGCGGGACGGGGATGTTCAGCAAGCGCAACGGCCCGACGGCGCGATGCCGGCATCCCGGCAGGATCATCACCGCCGTCAACGGCCGCACGGCCACCCGGTCGCCGTCCAATTCGAGGAACCCTTCACCCTCCAGGATCACGTAGATCTCCGTGGTCCGCTGATGGTAATGCCGCTCCGCCTCGGCCTTGATCTCCACTAGGTGCACCGAGGCTGGCCCGTTCTGGATCTGGCCAAAGGCGCGGCGCGCCGTACCACAGGGACACGGCACGCCAGGAAGCTCGTTCAACTGCGCGACGTGGTAGCGGGCGGTCGGCATGCCCGCATCCTCCGCCACCGCCACCCGACCGACAACCGCCATCCCGCGTTC
>JADLFD010000305.1 GCA_020845805.1 Verrucomicrobiales bacterium
CGTTGTCGATGCCGATCTCGCCAAATTCGTTTTCGATCACCACGATGCGTTTGCCGTGCTGCTCAGTGAGGATTCGGTTGAGCAACGTCGTCTTACCGGCACCCAGGAAGCCGGTGAGCACGGTGACGGGAATGGGTTCGGACTTGTTGGAGCTCATGGCTGGGGCATCGGGTGGCAACTGAGGCAGGATCTGAGCACTGCGCTGGGTTCGTGTACCCAGGGCGATTTCAGCAAGGAAATCAGGGGGGTCATCACACAGTTCGGGACGCCTTCAGGTGGAGATCCGTGCCGTGGGCTTGTCTGGCGGATCGGTTGGCACACCGTCCGCGGCTTCCGAGTCCTCCAGTTGCCGCCACGGAAGAAAGGGATCCTCAAAACGCGCCAGCCAGGATACGGCCCCGGCCGCCATCTCGGAATCCGTGAGCAGGCATTCGTTCAAACGACGGATCAGCACGTCCTCGTCGACGTCGATGCCGATGACCACGATCTCCTGTCGGCGGTCCCCCCACGGCTCCTGCCACAACGTCTCCAGTTCCTGGCGCTGTTCGGCGTCCTCAGGCCATTGATCCCGTGCCACCGCCGCCCACCAGAAGCCCGCCGCCTCCGTGCGACACGCAACTCCCGCGATGGACAGCATCCCCGCCCAGTCCATGCGTGTCGCCAACCAGAAGAACCCTTTGCTTCGCAGCACGCCCGGCCACTCGCGGCACAGGCAGTCCATGAAGCGCCGGGGATGGAACGGGCGCCGCGCGCGATACACAAAACTCCGGATGCCGTACTCCTCCGTCTCCGGGGTGTGCTCGCCGCGCAGCTCCTTCAGCCAGCCGGGAGCCTCTTGCGCGGCAGCCAGATTGAACCGGCGCGTATTCAAGACTTCCCGCAACGGGACCCGGCCCTCGCGCGCCTGGACAATCCTGGCACGCGGGTTGAGAGCCTTGAGCACACCCTCCAGGTGTCGCAAGGCGTCCGCAGTCACCAGGTCCGTCTTGTTGATGACGAGGACGTCCGCGAACTCCACCTGGTCCACCAGCAGGTCCACCACACCGCGATCGTCGGCGCCATCCCGTGCCTGTCTTCGGTCGGCCAGCGAATCAGGCGACCCGAGGTCCCTCAAAAAATGAAACGCGTCGACCACCGTCACCATGGTGTCGAGGCGTGCGATTCGGGAGAGGCTTCGTCCATGCTCGTCGGCGAAGGTAAAAGTCTCCGCCACCGGCAGTGGCTCCGAGATACCCGTGCTTTCGATGAGCAGGTAATCGAAGCGCCCCTCGTCGGCGAGAGTCGCCACCTCCTTGAGCAAATCCTCACGCAGGGTGCAGCAGATGCAGCCGTTCGACATTTCCACGAGCTTCTCCTCGGCACGGTTGAGGGTCGCCCCCCCGCCCTTCACCAGGGCGGCGTCGATGTTCACCTCGCTCATGTCATTCACGATGACCGCGACGCGCAGTCCCTCGCGGTTGTGCAGGAGATGATTGAGCAGTGTGGTCTTGCCAGCGCCGAGGAATCCGGACAGCACGGTGACGGGAAGGCGTTTGCGACGTGACATGCGAAAGCTGGAAAAGGTCGGCGGTGAATCAGGTCTTCAAAGAGGTGCTTCAGATCCGATCGCACCAGTAGGCAAGAGAGTGGTTGAGGCGATGGGCGACGATCAGCACCACGCCACCCGAAGTGGTGAGCAGCGCATCGCCTATCGGCCCGACCTCAGCAGGACCCGCCCAACGCGTGTAGGAGATCAGGCCCAATCCCGCGAGCGCCCAGCCCCACACCCTCGGTTCCCCATGCCGCAGCCAGCCCGGCACGAACGCCATGAGGCTGGTCAACACCACCAGCGCGGCGAACACACCGTGAACGCCGTCGCCCGATGGAAGTCGCGACGCGGTCACCGGGAACAATGGAGGCAGGACTGCTGCCATGACGCAGTGGGCAGCGCAGGCGCCCGACGCCACCACGCCCATCACATCGGAACCGGGCCGGTACCAATCTCGGGCGGACTTGGGATAGAGCGGGGGAATCATCGTGGGGACGAGTTAGGTTAGCGGGGGCGCCGCGACACACCGCACCGGTTGGCGTTGCCCACGAGGAAGAACCTCATGCACACGCGGCACCCTGCGGCAGCTCACGCCCGCTCGGGCGTGGCGTCACGCGGCGGTCAATCTAGGGAAGGGCCCGGCGTCTCACGCTCCGAGAGGGGGTTGAGCGCGCAATCCCAGTGCCAGGCGAGAGGCCCGAACCGGAAGCAACGCGGTGGCAGATGGCTTCGAGTTTCATGTGTTGTCTTTTGCCGTTTTCGGCTTTTGTTCCTTCCGATGCGGGGCCGCGGTGGTGCGGTACTGACGGGAACCCGAGGCGCTCCAACACTCCGGGTCGCGACGGACCGCACGGGCCCCGCATCTTCTTGCTCAGAAGAAATCCAAATCAGTGCTGGTGTCCTTCGTGGGAGTTGTCCTTGGGATACACAAAGGTCACGTTCGAGAACTTCGCGCCACGAATCTCCACCTCGCTCACCGTAGCCGTGAACGCGGTGACCTCCTTCAGCCAGGCCGCCTCGGCACGGTACATGGAGGTGTCGCCACTCGTTTCTCCGGACGCCGCATTTGCCACCGGCTCCAGCGTCAGTGCATTGGTTTTCCCCGCGGCCACC
>JADLFD010000306.1 GCA_020845805.1 Verrucomicrobiales bacterium
AGGCGCCAAGCTCGCCAAGAGGGAAAAGCCGGCGCTCCGCGCGAGGGGGGAAAGGCGGTGACTGGGTCAGCACAGTCCAAGGAAGGGCGTTCTGGGATTCGGCCCTCGGAGGTCACCGACTTTTCTTGGCGCCAGGGCGTGCAGGGAGGAGAGGCCGGAACGGCTCTCAACCGTGCTCGATGCAGGCGTAGGCGTTGTGGTTATGGATGCTCTCGTGGTTCTCGGCCTCGACCTTGTACCAGCTGATATCCGGTCGTGCCTTGAGCAATAGGGCCACATTGCGCACGAGGTCCTCGACAAAGACGGGGTTTTCGTAGGCGCGCTCCGTGACGGCCTTTTCGTCCGGTCGTTTGAGAAGGGAATACAGCTCGCTGGACCCGCAGCGTTCGACGAGTGCGATGAGGTCCTCGATCCAAACCGTTTCGGTGGAGCGCACGCTGACCGTCACGTAACCGCGTTGGTTGTGGGCGCTGTACTGGGAGATGGCCTTGGAGCAGGGGCACAGGGTGGTGAGCCCGACGATCACGGTGAGGACGAAGTCCGTCTCCGATCCCGTGGCGGTGGCTTCGAAGCGTGCGGTGTAATCCAGGACCCCTTCCTGTCCGGTGACGGGCGCCTTCTTGGTGAGGAAGAAGGGGAACTCCATGTCGAGGTGGGCCGATTGCGCGTTCAGCCGGCTCTGCATGGAGCGCAGGATGTCGGGGATGTTTTCGACGTGGACCACGTGGCCGTGCGCGTTGAGCACCTCGATGAACCGGCTCATGTGGGTGCCCTTGAACTCCTTGGGGAGGTCCACGTACATGCCGATGGTGGCGACGGTGTTCTGCACATCGTGCGCCTTGTCGCGGATCTGGATGGGAAACCGCAGGCCGCGAACGCCGACCTTGTCGATGCGCAGGTTGCGGTGGTCGCGTTCGCTTTGCTTGTCGTGCAAGACGGTGCGGCGGGTGGGAGATGGAGGGGAGACGGGACGCGGCATGTTGAAAAGGAAGTCCGGCTCGGGGCCGGACCACGCGGCGAAACTAGCAGCGGATGTCCGGGATGCAAAACCCTTGAGGTTGCGGCACCGACGCCTAGCGTATCGCGCTCATGGAGGTGTTGTGGCGGTGGAGGACGAAGGCGCGTGCCTTCGGTTTGGTGCTGAGCGGGAGCGTGATGCTGGGCTTGACCGCCTCGGCGGCGGACCGCGTGCGCCTGGCCAGCTATAATGTGGAGAACTACCTGCTGACGGCCGCGGGAACGCGCGAGGTCAAGAGCGAGGCCGCCCGCGAGAAGGTGGTGGAGTCCCTTCGCGCGTGTGCTGCGGACCTCCTGGCCCTGCAGGAGGTGGGCGGGGAGGATGCGCTGCAGGATCTGCGTCGACGATTGGGACGCGTGGGGCTCGATTACGCGCACCACGAGTTGGTGCGGGGTGCGGACACCAACATCCAGGTGGCGTTGCTGAGCCGTTGGCCAATCACCCGGCGTCAACCGCACGTTCACGATTCCTATCTCGTATCCGGTCGCCGGTTTCGTGTGAGCCGCGGTTTCCTGGAGGCCGAGGTCAAGGTGTCGAGCGGCTATTCCCTCACCGTGCTGGTGGCGCATTTGAAGTCGCGGCGGGCCATGGCGGAGGCGGACGAAGCGGAGATGCGCAAGCAGGAGGCGTTATTGCTGCGAAAGAAGATGGAGGCCTGCACCGCCGGCCAGCCTCGCGCCAACGTCGTGCTCCTCGGGGATCTCAACGACACCAAGGACACGGAACCCGTCCGGATCCTCATTGGGCGTGGCGGCGCGCAGTGGACCGACGCGCGCCCTGCGGAGCGGAATGGGGACACTGGGTTCTCCCCCAACCCGCGATGGCAGCCGCGCACGGTTTCCTGGACGCACTACTACGGCGTGGAGGATTCGTACAGCCGGGTGGACTACATCCTGCTGCATCCCAACACCGTGCGGGAATGGGTCCGGGCCGAGAGTTTCATTCCGGTGGTGCCCGATTGGGGACGGGGGTCGGATCATCGACCGGTGGTGGTAACGTTGGAGGCGAAGGATCGGTGAACCGGGGATAGGTGATCCAACGTCCATCTGCCGGCTTGACGCTGTTTCGGGTGACCCGCGAAGCTCACCCCATCCCCGGTCGCATGAGTCCCTCGTTGGGCGGGCACAAGGAACCCGTTCCAAGCGTGACGTCGCTGCACCTGTCCGGCGATGCACGGCGGTCCAGGCGACGGGGAAGTAGAGGAGAAATTATGGAAGTCACGGGCAATGTCGCGGCGGTTCTGGAGGCGAAAGGGCAGGATGTTTTTGCCATCTCTCCCGATGTCACTGTGTTTCAGGCGATCCAGGAACTGGCGGCGCGCAACATCGGAGCGCTGCTGGTGATCGAGGACGGCGATGTGATCGGGGTTTTTTCCGAGCGCGACTATACGCGCAAGGTGGCGTTGCAGGGCCGGTCGTCGAAGGAGACCCTGGTGCGCGAGGTCATTTCCGGGCGCGTGGTGTCAGTTACTCCTGGCACGCCGGTGGCCGAGTGCCTGCGGCTGATGACCGCGAATCGCATTCGTCATCTGCCCGTGCTCGAGGGGGGCGTGGTGGTGGGGGTGATTTCGATTGGCGACCTCGTGAACTTCATCATGAGCGCGCAGCGCGCCACCATCGAGCAGTTGCACAGCTACATCGCGGGTGGCTATCCGGGCTGAATCCACGCGGTCTCCTGACCACGCCTGACCGACGGTCACGCGCCGCGGTCGAGCAGCAGGAGGTGGGTGATGCCTCCGGGCCAGGCGGCCTCGAAGGTCAGGAACCCTTCGCGTAGCGTGGCGGGCACCTCGGCTCCCGCCGTTCCCAGACGCGCTCCGCGCAGCGCCAGCACGGGCGTGCGCACGGTCTCCGAAACGGGAATCCGGATCGCGCCGGTACCGTGCACCCAGATTTCCAGGACCGCTCCTTGCGGCATCCGTCTCGCCGCGACAACGGGTGCCCAGGCGAGGAAGGCGAGCGGCTGCTCAGCAAACCAGTATTCCACTCCGTCGAGGCTCAGGCCACGGCATTGGGCGCCCGCGAACGCCCACAACGTGGGCGCCCCGGTGGCGGTGCGGCCGGGTCGGAACGCCAGCAACCGACGCCCCGTGTAGCGATCCACGCGATGCCCGGCGATGGCAAGGGCCTCCAGTTCGAGGGCCTCGGAAGGCAGCGGATTGCTGCGCAGAATCTCCTCATCGCGAGCGGCGTCGCGGTGGAATCCGCCGGGCCAGCTTTCGACATGCCGGTGGTAGTGCGAGGCCACGCAGAGAGTGCCGTTGGGGAAGGCGGTCACGAGGTGCGGACCTTCCCGGGACAGCACGCAGGGATGGTCCCGGGAGGCGATCGGATCGGGACCACTTCCCGGGTAGGCGCCCGCTTCCCGGAGCACGGCGTACCAGGTACGGGTCTCGTAACCCAGCGAGGCTGCCTGATCGTCGCGCGGGCGGAATCCCAGGTACCAGGCGGTGCCACGGCCCACCACGCGTCGGGTTCCCACGGTTCGGCCGGCGCAGGTGGCAACCGACTCAGTGCCTTCGGAGGCGAGCACCGGATAGAGACGGTCGACGAGGAGATCGGTGAGGATCACCTGCGGTTCGACCGGGCGCAGCGAACCGAGGAATTCCACACGCATCCCGGCCGCCACCCAGCCTTCGCGTGAGTAAGCGCGTTCGCGGATGCCGAGGAGCTCGGACCAGCGGACGAGGACGGGTAGGCCGGCGAGGTCGAGCACCGGGGGTGGACCCGACCAGAGGAGGCGTCCCCCGTTGCGCGTGAAGGTTTCCAGCAGTGGCAGGAGTCCGGGGGGAGGGGTGGGTTCGAAGAGCACCACCAGCGTGGTGAACGTGCGTCCGGCCAGGCGCAGCGTGCCTTCCGAGGTCACCTGAGCGTGTTCGAGGAGTTTTTCGGGAGTGATGTAGTTGGCGTAGCCGTATTGCACCATCCAGGAACCGAAGCGTTCGTCCGCCGCGACGAGGGAGACGGGGTAGAGCATGAGGACCGGCACGTCACGATGCTGGTGGTCCTGGATGGCGGCGAAGGGTTCGTCGGGCGCGCAGCCGTAGGCGTTTTCCAGAGCACGCCGGCGTTCCTGGGCGGCGGCGGGGAGGCCCCAGGCTGCGGCGTAGGCGTTCGGGGTGGTGTTGAGGATGCCTGTGGAGCAGGCCAGCGCGAGGCCGTAGTAATTGCGGTCCGACCACCCGCCCTCGGCGTGATCATTGCCGCCGCCGGTGAGGAATTCGTTCCAGCGGAAGTAGTCACTGCAGGCACTGGCGGCCTGATGCACGGTGTTCGACCAGAGAAAGTCGGAGGTGTACTCGTACTGGCGAGGAGGCAGTGGGGCGTCGCCGGTTTCCCAGAAGTCGATGGTGGGGCTTTGCGCCCAGGTGGCGTGTGCGCGGGCGTCGAGTTCATGCCCATAAAGCGATTCCGCATGGCGTTTGGCCTTCACGAACAGGTCCACCACAGTGCGTTCGAGCAGGTCGTAGTAACGCCGGCGGAAGAGCCAGGTGCGCTGGATTTCCTCGAGCCCGGGGCCAAGGACATGCTGGGCCGGGAGCCGGGCCTCCAGGCCGGGATGGAAGGCGTGCTGTCCGGCGCAGAAATAAACCAGCCACCGCTCCAGATCCGCGAATTCAGCGCCGTGCAGTTCGGCAAACCGGCGCGCGAGCGACGGGGTCAGGTAGCGCAGGGCGAACTGGCCTTCGTCATGGTGGTTGTTGTAGCGCCAGTCGCCCTGGATGTGGGTTTCGTCGGCGTACAACCCATGCAGCGGGACCCCGGCGCGGTGATAGCGGCCGAGGAGCCCTTCGAGGAACGGCCAGGCGCGCGGGCTGAAGTAGTCCATTTCCGGCGTGCGATAGGAGAGGACCACCAGCACGCGATCCCCGTTGCTGGTCTGGGTGTCGCCCTGACCGCGCACGAGGAGCCGACGCTGGTGCGCGCGTGGATCCTGTGGTTCGGCGGCCAGGAGTTCGGGGGTGGCCTTGAGCTCGACGATGTCCTGCGGGCGCACCACGTAGTGGGACGTGCGACCGGCGCGTTGTTCGCGGAAGGCAAAGACCCGGATCCCGTCGCGCACCAACTCGATCGTGCCCTTGTTATTGCTCCAGTGACGCTGCTCCCAGAGACCGACCTCGTAGCGACCGGTGGCGGGATCGCGGTAGCCTTCGCGGAAGTGGACCCAGCGGCCCTGTTCGCCGGTGGCCTGGAGGTAGCCGGGGCCGAGTTCGAGAGGGCTGAGGAGGCTGAGTTCGAAACCGAGGCCGTGGTCGGCCAGGGTGCGACCGATCTTCACCAGCGTATCGAGGTAGGCGTCGGTGTCGGGCGTCAATCGACGCGGCTTGCCGCCTTGTCCGGGTCGGTATTGGGACCAGAACTCGTCGAAGGCCAGCGAGAGGGTGGTGGTGCCGCGGGCCTGCTCCTGCTGGCAGAGTCGGCGCAGCGTGGTCTTGTGGGGCGTGCTGCTGAGGCTGAGGTCGACCTCGCGATCGGGGTCGGTGAGATCGGTCAACTGCTCGTCGCTCACCAGGATGATGCCGCCCTTGGGCAGGAAGAAGCGCCACGGCCCCGGGTATCCGAGCACGGTGGCGGGAGTCGCCGGAGTGGCTTCGGCGGCGGCGGCGGCGCTGGGGCTAGTGGCGAAGCGGACGCTGAGGCCGGCGGCGGCGAGCCGGGTGAGGAAATCGCGTCGCGACGTCGCGGCGGAGGTCGAAGGCATGCGGGAATGAGGCGTTGCGGGCGCGCGGGGTTCAACCGGCAAGTGGCGGGCCGGGTCGGCGCGGGGCGGGGGTGGGCTCTGGCGCAGCACGAACGCCTTCCAAGTTTTCCCGCTGCTCCCATTGCATCCGAGGCCCGGGTTCGTATAGTCGCCGCCGCGTTGCACCCGTCGAAGCCATTTTGGAAATGAGCGAACCTTCGTCTGCGGCTCCTGCTTGGAGCATCGAGGCTGCCCGATCTCTCTACAACATCGACCGCTGGGGCGCCGGATACTTTGATATCAATCCCGAGGGCCATGTGGTGGCGCGTCCACTGCATGACAAGGGGGCGGAGGTGGATATCACGGACATTGTGGGCGAGGCGCGGGGGCGCGGGTTGAAGTTGCCGCTGCTGATCCGGTTTCAGGACATCCTGCGGCACCGCGTGCAGGCCATCAACGGGGCCTTCCGCGGCGCGATCGCGGAGTTCGCCTACACCGGCCGGTACCGCGGCGTGTTTCCCATCAAGGTGAACCAGCTGCGCGAGGTGGTGGAGGAGATCCTCGAGGCGGGCAAGGCCTTCGATTTCGGCCTGGAGGTGGGGAGCAAGCCCGAGATGTTCGCAGCGTTGGCGCTGCAGGATCAGCAGGGTGGCTTGATCATCTGCAACGGGTACAAGGACACCGCCTTCATCCGCATGGCGCTGCTCGGCATCAAACTGGGCAAGCAGGTGATCATGGTGGTGGAAAAGCTCGAGGAGCTACGCCAGATCATCGCCATTTCGCGGCAGATGGGCGTTGAGCCCCAGGTGGGGATCCGCGTGCGCCTGCTGGCCAAGGGCGCGGGCAAATGGGCGGAAAGCGGCGGCGAGAACGCGAAGTTCGGATTGAGCACGGTGGAGATCCTGTCCGCGTGCGCGATGCTGAAGGCCGAGGGGTTGGCCCACTGCTTCAAGCTGCTGCACTTCCACATCGGCTCCCAGGTGCCGGACATCCTGACGGTGAAGAAGGCCGTGCAGGAGGCCTCGCGATACTACGCCAAGCTGCACAAAATGGGGTTTGGCCTGCAGTTTCTGGATGTGGGCGGCGGGCTGGGTGTGGACTACGACGGCAGCCGATCGGCCTTCGACAGTTCCACCAACTACTCCCTCCAGGAGTATGCCAACGACGTCGTCTATTACGTGGGCGACGTCTGCAACGCCGAGAAAGTCCCGCACCCGGATCTGGTGAGCGAGAGCGGGCGCGCGATCGTGGCGCACCACAGCGTGCTGCTCGTGGAGGTGTTCGGCTCGATTCACAAGACCGGCCTGGCGGACACCCTGGTGTTTGGCGACCAGGAGCACGCGTTGGTTCGGGAGCTGTTGGACATCCGCAAGAACCTGCAGAAGCTGAACAAGCTGGAGGCGTTTCACGATGCCGCAGAACGGCGCGAGGACGCGCACAACATGTTTGTGCTTGGTCTCATGGAGCTGCAGGACAAGGCGAAGATCGAGTCGCTGTACTGGCAGATCAGCCACGCGGTGGTGCTGGGATTCAAGGGGCAGGCCTATGTTCCCGAGGAGATCCGGAAACTGGAGGACAGCCTGGGGGACCAGTACCTGTGTAACTTCTCTGTGTTCCAGTCGCTGCTCGACCACTGGGCCTTGGGCCAGTTGTTTCCAGTGATGCCAGTGGACCGGTTGGACGAGCGCCCTGAACGGGAGAGCACGCTGGTGGACATCACCTGCGATTCGGACGGGCAGATCAACAAGTTCATCGACCTGCGCGACGTGCGCGACACCCTGCCGGTGCATGAGCTGCGGCAGAACGGAGGGACGGCGGAGCCGTACTATCTGGGGTTCTTCCTGATGGGCGCCTACCAGGACATCATGGGCGACCTGCACAACCTGTTTGGCCGGGTGAACGAGGTGCATGTCTTCCTGGAGCCCGACGAGCCGGCGGGTTACTACGTCGAAGAGGTCATCGAGGGCTCGACCGTGGCACAGACCCTCACCTCGGTGCAGTACGACGAGAACGAGTTGAAGCGCCAGATGAAGGCGCAGATCGACCTCGCCATCCGGACCGATCGACTGAAGCCCAGCGAAGCGATGCGGTTGCTGGACGAGTACGAGCGCGGGCTCCGGGACTACACCTACCTCGGCGCTTGATCCCTCCGTCCTCCACTGACGCTTCGCGGGGGCAGGCTTTCGGGAACGAGACGGCTTCCGGGAGCGTGGCGCGCGGCGGGAGCGGAGTGGCCTCGGCCGCCGATCTCACCGCGGTGATGCGGGGCTTGTCCGCGATCTTCTGGGGTCTGCCGCTGGCTTTGCTGGCTTTTGCCCGACATTTCCTGGCGCTTTGGCCGACGGGTTACGATCTCCTGTTTCCTCCGCTGGCCGCGGGGCTGCTGCTCCTGGGCGCATGGCGCATGGGCCGGTTCCAACCCCAGGAGCGGGTCTGGCAGGAGGCGTTGCTGCGGGTGCAACTGCTGGCGGTGATGATGCTGGGGCTGGCGCCGTTCCTCTTCCTCTGGACGCGCCTGCCGAACGAGGAGTTTTACTCGCGCGCCGTCGTGGTGCTGCTGGCGGTGTCCTTCGCCTTCCTCATGGCGCTGATGCGCGCGTTGCGGAGGCTTTCAGCGATGCTTCCCGACCCGACCGCGGAGAGTGATGCCCGAATGTTCGAGGGATTGTCGAACTACGTGGTGGTGGTGTTGCTCGGATCGGCGGTGCTGATTTATGTGCGCTTGTCGCCGATCGCCCTGGCGGAGTTTCTCGCGCTCCCGCGGCAGCCGTTCGGGATGGGGCGGCAGGCGATTCTGCTACTCCTACTGCTCCTGCCGGTCGCCATGGCCATGGCCGTGGCGTGGAAGCTGAAGGAAGTGGTGGTTTCCCTCGTGATTGGAGTGGCCTCGGCTCGCCACGCCCGAAGTCGCGCGCCGGGCGGATGAGGCGCAATTAAGCGGAACCCGTCGCGGCACAGCGACGAAGGTCGACCCAGGGCAGGCCCGGCGTGGAGGATTCAGTGCGCCTTGCAGCCGTAGTGCACGAAGAGGCCGAGGAATCCGGCGGTGGTAATCAGGAACAGCCACGGGCCGTGCCCGTGCGCCATGGCCAGGAGCCCGGCCCCGATGGCACCGGCGAGCAGGGTGGTCACGATCATGGCGGCGACAAATTTCATGCGCGCGGAGTGTAGCGATCGCCTGAGCGGGCTCAAGCGTCAGTTGCTCTGACTACTTGGCGGCGGCGGTGAGGAGCTCCACCAAGGCGGCGTCCTTCTCCGGTCCGGACTGAAAATCGAAGGCGCGGAAGTAACGCGGCTTCTCCGTCTCCGGCGTCTTGGGATCCTTGAGGATGGCGAGCAGCAGACCCGGCGTCTGCTTGGAGCGGGAGCGCCAGATAATGTCGCGTCCGGCGGGATTCTGGAGCGCCGTGGGGTTGGCTCGGAGGTAGATGGGCAGCCAGGCGTCCCAGCGCCCTTCCGCCGCGATGCCCAGCGCCTCGAGGTACCAGCGGTCCCGCGCGTCGTACTGACCGGCGAGGGTGGTCCAGATGGCTCCGGCTTCAGGGGAGGGGTGGTCGCGGAGGGCCAGGGCGACTTCGCGCCGGACCTGCGGATCCGCATCGGAGGCGAGCCGGGAGAGGAGTTGGGCGTCGGCCAGACCGAGCATGCGCGCGATGCGGAGGCCGGTGATGCGCAGATCGGGATCGGTATCCCGCGTGGCGGCGTGGAGGTAGGTGCTGGCCTGCCCCGGAAGCCGGGCCAGGGAGTGCAGCGCGCGTGCGCGCAGGCGCGGGGCGCCGCCTTCCCACAGTTTCTTCAGTTCCGGCTCCGCGGCGGTGCCGAACTTCTGCAGCGCCTGCCACCCGAGATAGCGCGTGGCGAGATTGGGAGATTGGAGGGCGGCAACGGCGCCGGCAGTGGTGTCGACCCTCGGCGTCGCGGGACGGGCGACATGTCCTTTGGGCGCGACGCGGTAGATGCGACCGGTCAGGGATTCGAGTTTCTGGTCGGCCATGTAATGCCCCCCAACACCGGCGTCGTTCCAGTCGGACACGTAGAGGGCGCCGTCCGGTCCGACAGCGACATCCGAGGGCCGGAACCAATCGCTGGTGCTGGTGAGGACATCGACGATGCGAGCCTGGTAGCCGGCGCATGATTTTTCGACGGGATAGGCGCGGACAACGCGCGGGCCGGCGTCGCAATGGATCATCTGACCCTGGAACACCGCGGGCAGAAGGGAACCTTCGTAGACGCAAAGTCCGGTCGGGGAACCGGCGCCTGTCTGCAGCAAGTTGGGGACGACTCCGGGATCATTGAGATGCCAGTGACGGAGAGGGATCTCCGCCTCGATGTTCGAACGCCGATCCCCCCAGCCGCCGCCGGTCACTTCGCTGCGGTAACCGTAGTTCCCTTTCTCCATCACGTAATTAATGCGGACGCCCTTGTTCCCGTCGTCGTCGTTGTCCGACTGCCAGAGGGTTCCGAAGGAGTCCACCGCGGTCTCGAAGTTGTTGCGGAAGTTCCAGGCCAGGGTCTCCACCTGGGAACCATCGGGGTTGCAACGGAACACCATACCCTGCTGGTAGGGTTTGCGATCGCCCCGCACCAGGTGGCCGGCGGTGTCCTTGACCGGTTGCCCCGCGGCATCGAGGAGCTGCTGACCTTCGTTGCCGAAATTGAAGTAGAGCTTGCCGTCCGGGCCAAACACGAACGCGTGCACGCCGTGGTCGTGGTCGACACCTTTGATGCCGGTAAACAGCTTGCGCGGCGGGCCGTCCGCACGGTCGTCGCCATTGCGGTCCTCAAACACCAGGATGTTGGGCGAGCACGACACGATCACCGTGGGACCGAGGACGCAGATGCCCAGGGCGGTGTTCACGTCGTGGCCCTGGTAGAAGATCTTCTGCACCTCGGCGGTGCCGTCTCCGTTGGAATCCTCGAGGATCACGATCCGATCGCCGTTGGGCTCGAGCTTGCCCCACTTTTGCCAGAGCCGGTAGTTGGCGCCCTCGGTGGACCAGACGCGACCCCGTGCATCGATGTCGATGTTGGCCGGATTGCGCACCATCGGTTCGCAGGCGAAGAGCGTGACCTCGAGACCTTCGGCCACGGTCATCTGCTTCAGTTGCTCGAGTGCCGCGTCCCGTCCGTGACGGACCTGGGCGCGGGCCGAGGACGGGAGGACGGCCGCGACGGCGGCGAGGGCGAGGGCGCTGCGTAGGGAGCTCATGGCAACAAAATGGACCAACCCGGGACAAAGCTTCCCCAGTCCGCGGCCGGGCATGGCTAGCGCCGGCCAAGGAAGTTCCTGGGAAGCCCGCGCGAATGTACCGGCGCCTCGACGCGTGCCAATCGTTTTGTCAGACGCCCACCACCGCGACCGAAGGGTGGTGCACCCCACCGACTGCCACGCGCGAATCGCGGGATGGGCAGGGGAATGTTCTGCGCCGCTACTCCACGCTCACTCGGAAATAACGGTGGGCCACCTCGGGAACCGCGAAGTCCATCGCATGGACGGCATTGGTCAGGGTGAACCGCGACTCGAATCGCCAATCGCCGGCGGTCAGATCAGGACGGGACTCCAGCACGCCGGATTTCCCTGGCTGGCCCTCGACCAGGAGTCGCCATCGTCCGGGGCCGTTTGCCACCAGTCGCAGCCGTGGCGCGCGTTCCCGTTCGATAGCTCGGTAGAACACCGATGTATTCGCCTGGCCGGGCGCGATGCGGGCGAAGGGTTCCTCACCCAAGGTCACCGTGGTGAGCGGGGCCCAATCGGGAGTCCCCTGGAGCATGGTGCCCCTTTGGATTTCATAAGCCTGTCCCGCGTGGCCGTAGAGCACGAGCTGGCGGAGGCCGTCCGGTGTGGCTTGGGCATCCAGGAGCGGTTCGCGTTCGATGAGGAACGCCTTTCCCGCGTAAGCGGCCGAGTTGGTCAACGGTTCGCCCGCGAGGCTGCGGGCCACGGCATCGACCAGGAGGAAGGGAACCACTTGGGATCCGGGCTCCCGATCGGCGGTGAATCGGAATCGGGCCAGATCGGTCGCGCCCGGAAGCGACTGACCGGGAGCGGCGCCCAACTGGACGCGGGTCCGGTGGGCTCCGGCGGCGGAGAGCGCCACGGTCGCCAGCCGGGGGGTGAGGGGATCCACGGCGAATTGGCTGACACGATCAGCTGGGGTTTCCACTAGGAAGGCGAGGTCTCTCAGCTCCGAGGATGACCGCAGGGTGATCGGGATGGAACTGGTTGCCCCGGACTGCAGATGCGTGGTGCCCAGCCCGAGGACGAAGTCGCTGCGAGTGTCCCGCACGAGAATCTGAAAGGCCTGACTCGAGCTTCGCGCCGGCGTGCCATCGTCGGTGACCACGATCTCGATGGGGTAGCTCGCTCCGCCCTGGGTTGGGTTGGGACGCCAGTGGAACTCCCCGGTCTCCTCATGGAGGGTTGCGCCCGCGGGAGGCGCTCCGCCAAATCGGTAGGTGAGGCGTTGCGGGGGAAGATCCGCATCGGTGGCGGAGACCACGAAATCCAGCGGTTGCCCTTCGTTCACCGTGAGGTTGGCAAGCGGAGCAAGGATGGGGGTCGCGTTGAGGTCTTTGAGGCGTACATCGAAGGCTCGGGTGGTGCCCAGCCGAGGCACTCCATGGTCCAGCACCTGGACCGTCAATCGGACCGTGCCGGGGCTGAGTCCCTCACCGGTCACCCAAGTGATGACTCCGGTCTCCGGATCGATTTGGGCGCCCAGGGGCGGGGATCCCAGCAAGCTCCAGGTCAGTGGGTCGTGGTCGGGGTCCTGGGCGACCGGCCTCACGATCAGGACTTCTCCTTGGCTGACGGCTTGATCGGGAATGACGGCCAGGGTGGGCGCATGGTTTTCGAGGGACACGCGCGTCCCGACCGCGGGCTGACCGGGCTCGGCCTCGCGGTTGCCGGCATGATCCGTTGCGCGACATTGGAAAG
>JADLFD010000307.1 GCA_020845805.1 Verrucomicrobiales bacterium
ACTCCTCGGGGGTGCCATCGCCGGTGACGTGGATCGTGTATCGGATCTCGTCATAGCCTGGTTTCACAAGTGGATCGATGCCCAGGAAACCGCGAAGGTCGATATCGCCCTCGGTTTCGAAGCGCAGCGATTCCAGGGTGATTCCGGCGAGCGCGCACTGGGCGACGAAGCCCACGGTCATGCAGGCGTTGAGCGCGGCGAAGAGGACCTCCTGCGGATTGGGGTAGGCGTTGGTGCCGCCCAGTTCGACGGGCTCATCAATTCCGATGCGGAAGTTCTTTACGAGTTCCTGCCCGCCGAGGCGGCTGGCGGTGACCCGGGTTTCGGATTGTGCTCCTCCTTTCCAGTGGGTTTCGACGCGCCACTGGGTCTGGCCGCGTGCGGGTTCTTCGAGGATGGCGCTGACCATCTGGCGGAGCGCTTCGGGATTCCAGCCATTGACGGTCGACGGGGAGGCCAAGGTTTCAGTGTTCATATCGGATTCGGTTCGTGGATTGGTATTGTGGGCTGGGCGTGCGGTCTGTCTTCCGCCGATGCGCCAGCGCCATGAGAGAGGCGATTTCCGTGCCAGAGCGGTGTGAGGGGTTGGAGTGTGAAATCCTGCGAAAAACAAAGGGAACGCGAGGGTTGAGGCTCGCGAGATTTCGCGAGTCGCGAGTTCTCGCGACGCGTGGGATCGCGAGTGCGACCGGGGGCCTCGTGTGAGAGATGTCGTGAAGTGCCGGGCGCGCGCGAGGCGAATGATCGCGAGGGGAGGTGCGCTTCGACACGCGGGTGTCGCGACGAAGCGGGGAGGATTTGGGAAGAAGGAAGCCGGCCGCGCTACGATCTCGCCGGGCGGACAATGCCGAGGGTCTTCATGCGGGAGGAGAGCGTCGAGGGCGCGAGACCCAGGCGGCGGGCAGCGCCGTGGGCGCCGGCGATCCTTCCGCCGGCTTCGGCGAGGGCACGTTCGACGTTCTGCCGTTCGATGGCGGTCATATCGACGGCGGTCAGCAGGAGGGAGGGACCCTCGTTGGCGACGATGGCCGGAGGTTTCGGCGCGAGGGCGGGCATTGCGCGATCGAGTTCGAGGCGCGGTCCCGGGGAGAGGATGATGGCGCGTTCGATGACGTTTTGCAGTTCGCGGACGTTGCCTGGCCACGCGTAGTCGAGCAGGAGGCGCACCTGGTCCGGATGGAGCGGGTCCAGACGCCGGCCCATGCGACGGCCGAGGCGTTCGAGGAAGTCGCGGGCCAGAAGGGCGACGTCGTTGCCGCGTTCGCGGAGGGGCGGCACGCGCAGGGGAAAGACATTGAGACGGTAGAAGAGGTCCTCGCGGAACTTACCGTCGCGCACCATGGCGGCGAGATCTCGGTTGGTGGCTGCGGCCACGCGCACATCGACCTTGCGGGTGCGGGTGGAGCCCAGCGGTTCGAATTCCCCCTCCTGGAGCACGCGCAGGAGCTTGGCCTGGAGATCGAGCGGGAGTTCGCCGACCTCATCGAGGAAGAGGGTGCCGCCGTCGGCCAGCGCGAAGCGCCCCTCGCGTCGGGTGTTGGCGCCGGTGAATGCGCCGCGTTCGTGTCCGAAGAACTCGCTCTCCATGAGCGTCCCGGGGATGGCGGCGCAATTGACGCGCACCAGCGGGCGTTCGTGCCGGGGGCTCGCCTCGTGGAGGGATCGAGCGACCAGTTCCTTGCCGGTGCCGGTTTCCCCGGTGATCAGCACGGTGGTGTCGGTCGCGGCCACGCGTTGCAGCGCATCGAACAGATCCTGCATGACGCGGCTTCGACCGAGGATGGCGCCCAGTCCGGTCCCTTCGCGGGCGGAGTCACGCAAGTATTCGGTTTCCGCGCTGAGCAGTTCGAGGCGGCGTTCGGCGGCCAGCCGGTCGCTGACGTTGCGCAGGATCAGGGTGCGAAAGGGGCTTCCCCGTCGCATGAAGCGCGAGATGGTCGCTTCGGCTTCGAAGGTGGCGCCGTCGCGTCGTCGGATCGTGAGACTCCGCGGAATCCAGAGCTGCCCCTGGCCCGGGGGCTGTGCATCGACTTCGCGCAGGAAGGACACGAATTGCGGCCGGCTATAGTCGGGCAGGAAATCCCACACCGTCATTCCGACCAGGGAAAGTCGATCGGCGCCGAGAAAACGTTCGCCTGCGGGATTGATGCGCGCGATCTGCTCGTTGCCGTCCACGACAATCACGGCGTCCATCGCGCTGTCGAGCAGAGCGCTGAGTTCCTCCTCCCGGGCGCGCACCCGTTCTTCCTCCCGGAGACGGCGTTGTTCGGCGGCGGCGCGGGCGGCGAAGATCTCGAACAGGGACACCAGTCGGGATGGGGGCGTCATGGGGCGGGTGTCGAGCACGGAGAGATGGCCCATGACTTCGCCCTGCGACGTGAGCAGGGGGACCCCCAGGTAGCTGACCGCGGGGCGGAGCCGTTCGTCGAGGTCGCCATCGTCGTGCGGGAAGATCTCGAGCAAACGATCGGGAATATGGACGAGCCGCTTTTCCTCGATCACCGGTTCGCATGCGGTGCCGGCGATGGGATACTCAAAGCCCTCGATGAACTCCCCGTTGAGCCAGAAGGCGTGGGCGCGCAGCCGCTTGCCGGCGGGAAAGTACTCGGTGACCCAGGCGCCGGCGGTGTTCATTGCCATCGCGAGGTTGCGGACGAGCGCCCGGAAGAATTCAACCCCGGTCTCCGCCACGGTGCCTTCGACCACCAGCCGGAGGGCGGCCTCCTCGTTGAGGCCGGGGAGTTGGATTCCGGAGTGGGCGATGCCGGCGGCGGGAGGTGAGGCGGTGGCTCCGGTGTCATGGCCTGCCGACGACGGCCGATGAACAGCCGGGACGATTGGGGGAGGGGGCGGCGACATGGCGTGGCAACGGCAAGGTCCGTTCCAGCATCCTGCGCTTCTTCCGCGAACCACGCGATGCCCCGAAAGGGGAACCTCCTCCGGAATCGGCGGGAGGGTTGGCTCGGGCGGCGCGAGGTTCGCCCCCGTCACGCCGCACACCGGCGATTTGGAGGGGCCGTCGAACCGGTAGGCCTTGGTACGAACCGGGCCTTACTGCGCCACCACGCGGAGGACCACGCTGCCGCTTCCGGTTCCGCCGTAGGCGATCGAGAGTTTCCTGCCGGCGCCGAGATCGGGGAAATTCACGTTCTGAAATTCGCCGGTGCGTCCCGTGAAGTTGATCACGGTAAAGGTCGCGCCCAGGGCAGGCGTGAAACCGGGGGCCAGTTCGACGGTCAGCGTTCCGGCCAGCGTTACGCTCTCACGAAGCCGGAGCAGGCTCGAGCCGGTGGCGGACAGCGTGACGATGGTTTCGCCGGTCGAGGTCTGTTCGAAGTTCTGGGCACGAATGAAGATCTCTCCCGTCGGATTGCCCACGCGAAGGATTCCGCGGTTGGTGACCTTGCGGAGCACATCGCCGGCGGCGACGCCGGGCTCGATCGAGCCCGTCCCGCGCAGGGTGCCGGCCGCCAGGTCGAGTTGCTCGGCGTAGGCCTGCCGAAAGGGAGTGTCGTTGAGCACGAATTCACATCCCGGCTGGGGGAGGTAGGCGCCGTTGTTCGCGCTGCCACCGGTCTTGCGGGCATCGATCACCACCGGTCCCCGATCGCCGATGATCCGGCCCACGTTGCGCAAGGGGCAGGTGATGGTGAGCGCCCTGCCGGCAGCTTGCTCGATCACGCCGGCGTTCTCGAAGACCCCGGTGCCCGGCCGGCCGTTCTCGGGAAGTGAGATGATCCGATTCTCGACGCCACCGGGATATCTCCAGGTACCGAGGTTGCGCACCGTGGCGTTGCCCACCAGGACGAGGGAGCCCGATGCATTGTCCGAGAGCGTGGTCGTGCCTAGGAATTCCACCAAACCAGGCCCGGTGGCCTGGATGCCCTTGACCAGGCTGGCATTCCCGTTGATGCGAACGCGGCTGGCGGTGCGGATCAGGGCTAGCTGGAGGGCGTCGAAGGTGCCGATCTCCACGTCGCCGTTGGCCACCAGTTTGCCCTGAGGCATG
>JADLFD010000308.1 GCA_020845805.1 Verrucomicrobiales bacterium
CCATCCGCATCGACAAATGGCTCTGGGCCGTCCGCCTGTTCAAGACCCGCACCCTCGCCGCCGACGCCTGCCGCGGCGGTCACGTCCGCGTCAACGGTGAGATCGCCAAGCCCGCGCGCGAAATCCGCCCGGGCGACGTGCTCTCCGCGCGCACCGGGGACCTGACCCGCACCTGCAAGGTTCTCGCCGTGCTCGAGAAACGCATCGGCGCCGCACTCGTCCCCCAGTACGCGGAAGATCAAACGCCGGCCGCCGAGTACCAGAGAGTCCGCGAACGCGCGCAGAACGCCGCCGCCTCGCGCGCTCCCGGTGCCGGTCGACCCACCAAACGCGACCGGCGCCAGATGCAGGCCTGGCTCGACCTCCCCCCGCCCCCGCCTGACGTGTGAGCTCCCACCCATGCCACGCCGCGCCGTGCGAAAAATCTCGCGGCTTCGCACCCGCGGTTTTCATAGTCCGCCACCTCGACCGACGTTGAATGTTCGATTTTCTCTCCAAGCTCTGGCGACTCACCCTCCCCTATCGAGGGCGCCTGATTCTGGGCATTCTGTTCGGCGTTATCGCGGGGGTGATGGAAGCCGCGCTGGTGATCGTCATTTATGTGGTGTTCGCCGCGGTGTTCCCCACTGACGGCGGAGCACAGGTCGAGGCCGAACTCACACGACTGCAGCCCTACGCTCCGGATCTCGTCGCCTTTTTCCGCGCCCAACTGGCCGGCTTCGCGCAGACGCCCTCCACCGCCGCCGTGGTGCTGCTCGTCTCGCTGATCCCGCTCACCATGCTCGCTCGCGGTGTCGTCGGTTACCTCAACGCCTACCTGCTGAACTGGGTCGCGGTCCGCACACTCGGCGATCTGCGCGCGCGTCTCCTCGATCACCTCCTGCACCTGCCCCTGCGCATGGTGCAGAAGTTCGGCACCGGGGAACTGATGTCGCGCCTCACCAGCGACGTGGGCGCCCTCCACAATGCGCTGGCTGCGTCCTTCGTCTCCCTGGTCAAGGACCCCGTCGCCATCGTGGCTTTCCTGGTCGTGCTGCTGGTGAAATTCCAAAGCCTCACCCTGACCGCCTTGCTCGTCTTCCCCGTCTGCGTGGTGCCGGTCGTGATCTACGCCCGCAAGCTGCGTAAGGCCACCGAACGCCTCCAATCCGACGCCGCGGAAGTGAGCCAGACCATGCACCAGGCCCTCTCCGGCGTCTGGCTGGTGAAAGCCTACAACCTGGAATCCACGGTCATCGGCGATTTCATGCGCCGCATCGCGGGCTACAACAGCCGCTGGATGCGCGCCACCCGCGCCAGCGAAATCCCCGGCCCCCTCATCGAGGTCGCCGCCACCGTCGGCCTGGCCATCATGCTCGGCGCGGTGGCCCTGCGCTCCGGGTCCCGCGGTTCGGCCACCGAGTTCATGGCCTTCGTCATGGCCATCATCCTGAGCTACCAGCGGGTGAGGTCGCTGATCAAACTGCAGAATCTTCTCATCCAGGCGCGCGCCGCCAGCCGTCGCGTCTTCGAACTGCTCGAAACTCCCTCCGACCTCACCGACCCGCCTGCCCCCAAGCCCGTGCCCGCCGGCCACATCGACGTGCACTTCGACCGGGTGTCGTTCAGTTACGATGGCAAACCGGCGGTGGAAGGCATCGACCTCCTCATTCCCGCCGGGAAAATGGTCGCTCTGGTCGGACCCAGCGGCGCCGGCAAATCCACCCTCGCCAGCCTCCTGCTCCGATTCCATGACCCGCAACAGGGCGCGGTCCGCCTCGGGGGCATCGACCTCCGCGAGCTCGCCCAGAAGCCGCTCCGGGATCGCATGGCGGTGGTCTCGCAGGACGTGGTCATCTTCCACGACACCATCCGCTACAACATCGCCCTGGGCCGGCCCGGCGCCACAGAAGCGGAGATCATCGCCGCCGCCCAGCACGCGCACGCGCACGAGTTCATCACCGCCAAACCGGAGGGGTACGACACCGTGGTCGGGGAACGCGGCGCCGCGCTCTCCGGCGGCCAACGGCAACGCATCGCCATCGCGCGCGCTCTCCTGCGCAACGCGCCCATCCTCATCCTCGACGAAGCCACCAGCGCCCTCGACACCGAGTCGGAACGCGCCGTCCAGGCCGCCCTCGACACCCTGATGGTCGGCCGCACGACGCTCTGCATCGCTCACCGGCTCTCCACCATCCAGCGCGCGGACCTGATCGTTGTACTCGAACACGGCCGCATCGCGGACCGCGGCACGCACGAGGAACTGATCTCGCGCAAGGGGCTTTACCGACGCCTGTTCGAATTGCAGTTCGGCGAGCCATCGCCCTCCTGATTCCAACGTCGCCGCGTCGCCCGCGTCCCGGTCGCGACTTGACTCCGACCGCGCTCTGTTTCGGGATCAGGCCACGTCCCCTGCCGGTTTGCCTATGAACTCCACCCCGCGCTTTCCGGACCGCCGCCGCTTCCTAGGCCACACCGCTCTGGCGGGTCTCGCGGTGGCTGCCACCCGATCCGCCGTGACCGCCGCGGAACCCGCGCCCCCCACCCTCCGCATCGGCCTCATCGGCGCGGGAGAACGCGGACGATTCCTCACCGAGGAGTTGCTCGCCGCGGCGGAACGCACCGGTGCACGCCTCGTGGCCGTCGCCGACGTGTGGAAGCCCAACCTCCTGTCGTGCGTGGAGCGGATCCGACAGGCGCAAGGCACCACGCCGCGAAGCCATACCCGGTTCCGCGAATTGCTCGCGCAGGAGGACGTGGACGCCGTCATCATCGCCACGCCCGACTTCAGTCACGGCACCCTCCTCGAGGCCAGCCTGATGGCGGGCAAGGACGTCTACATCGAGAAGCCGATGACTCTGGACCTGCCGTCCGCCAACCGCGCGTTGGACCTCGCCCGCCAACACCAGCGCGTGGTTCAGGTCGGAACCCAGCGTCGCAGCGAGGGTCGGTTCCTCGCCGCCGCCCGTTACCTTTCCCAGCAACCGCTGGGCCCCCTCAGCCGGGTCACCGCCGAGGTCAACTTCAACCAGGCGCGCTGGCTGCGAAAACTCGAGGATTGCGTCGCTCAGGACGTGGACTGGGAAGCGTTTCGGCTGCACCTGCCTGATCGCCCTTTCGATCCCGCGCTGCTGCGACGGTGGCAACTGTTCCGCGCCACCTCGAACGGGATGCCCGGACTCTGGATGACGCACTACGCGGATGCTGTGCACCTGCTCACCGGCGCCACCTACCCGCGCCACGCCGTGGCCCTGGGCGGCACCTACATTTGGCAGGACGGACGCGAACACACCGACACCTTCCGTACCATCCTGGAGTATCCGGAAGGGTTCCTCTTCTCCTGGGGCATGGGCCTCGGCAACGGCGCGGGCACCGCGTTCTCCCTCCACGGCACGCGCGGCACGCTCGATGTCGAGAAATGGACCGTCACCCCCGAACCCGGAGCGCCTCCAGACCTGGTTCGACATGAGATCCCCAGCGCCCCCGGCGTGAGTCACATGGAAAACTGGCTGCGCTGCCTGCGCAGCCGCGCGCGACCCAATGCGGACATCCAGTTCGGCCACCAGCACGTCGTGGCCACCGTCATGGCCGCCTCTGCGCTCGAAACGGGACGGCGCCAGACCTATCACCCCGACGCACGCGAAATCCGTGCCACCTGATCCGGCCATGCACCGTCCCTCCCCCAACCGACGCCGCACGGCTCAATCCCGACGCACCTTCCTTCACCACACCGCCCTGGCCACCGCCGCCACGGCCAGCCTCGGCGCCCCCGCCGCCTCCACCACCGCCGAAACCCCACGGAAGAAGGTCACCATCGCCCGGATCGAGACCTTCCCGCTGCGCTACCCCACCGTCGGACGCTTCAAGTTCTTCGAGGGCCCCAAAGGTCAGCCCGGCGGACGCGCCGCCGTCCTCATCAAGATCACCGCCGACGACGGCACCGTCGGATGGGGCCAAAGCGTGCCCATCCCCAAATGGAGCTACGAAACCCTGGAGACCGTCCTCACCACGCTCGATCTCCACCTCGCTCCCGAACTGCTCGGCCTGGATCCCTTCGACACGGAGGCCCTCCACGCCGCGATGAACCGCGCCATCGCCCCCTCGTTCTCCACCGGCCAGCCCATCTGCAAAGCCGGCCTCGACCTCGCCCTCTTCGATCTCACCGGCCGCCTCCTGGGTCAGTCCGCTGCCCAACGCTGGCAGCGTCCCGGACGGACCCGACTCACCCTCAGCTGGACCCTCAATCCGCGGACTCTGGACGAGGTTGAACCGCTCATCGAACAGGGCCGCGCCCGCGGCTACCAACATTTCAACGTCAAGATCGCTCCCGATCCCGCCTTCGACCTCGAGCTCTGCCGGATCGTCAAGAAGCTCGTCCCGAACGGATTCCTCTGGCCCGACGCCAACGGCGGATACGACGAGGCCACCGCACTCGCCGTGGCACCCAAACTGGCCGACCTCGGCGTCGCCGTCCTCGAACAACCCCTGCCCGCCAACCGTCTCGGCGGCTACCAACGCCTCAAACGACAGGGAGCCCTCCCGATCCTGATGGACGAAGGCGTGATCTCCACTGTGGAACTGAATGAGTTCATCGACTTGAAACTCCTCGATGGCGTGGCCATGAAACCCGCGCGCTGTGGCGGAATCACCGAGGCCAAACGGCAAATCGAACGCCTGCTCGACGCCGGGATGTGGTGGCTCGGCAGTGGACTCACCGATCCCGATCTCTCCCTCGCTGCCTCCCTCCAACTCTACGGCGCCTACAACCTCAAATACCCCGCCGCTCTCAACGGTCCGCAATTCCTCCAAGGCTCCATTCTGACCTCCCCCTTCGTCGTGCGCGAGGGCCAGCTCGAGATCCCCTCCGGCCCGGGTCTGGGCGTCGATGTGGACGAAGCCAAAATCCGAACCCTCCTGACGAAAGGCGTCTGACCATGACCCTCCCCGACCCCAACCCGGCCTCCCCTCTCTCCTTCCAACGCACCGCGTCCTCGCGACTCGGTGCCGTGCTGGCTTTGGCCGCCAGCCTCACGCTGACCGCGCTCCCTCAGCCCTTGGTCGCGGCGGAACCCGAATCCCAAGCACCAGCCTGGCGGTTTGCCGAGGTCGACGCCACCGCCCTCGGCCTCTGGGAAGGCGACCGCCCCGTGATGGTCTATAACCACGGCACACGCCTGAAACCCGGCGTCCCCGCGGACCGCGCCCGCGCTTCCTATGTTCACCCGCTCTACGGACTCGACGGCGAGGTGCTGACCGACGATTTCCCGGAGGATCATCATCACCATCGCGGCTTGTTCTGGGGATGGCCAGTGATCGGCCTCGGGGATCGCAAGGTCGACTCCTGGGCGCTCACCGGCATCACCAACCGCTGGGAACGCTGGGGACGTCGCACGACAGAGAGTCGAACCGCCCTGCTCGAGGTCGAGAACGGCTGGTACGTGGGCCAGGAAAAGGTCATGTCCGAGCAGGTCCGCTTCCGCATTCATCCCGCCAGCCACGACTCCCGTGCGATCGATGTGGAATTCACGTGGACCCCGGGTGCGCAACCCATCCGACTCGCTGGCGCGGAGGGGAAAAGTTACGGAGGACTCACCCTGCGCTACGCGCCCGGAACCAACACCGTCATCACCACGCCCGCCGGGCAGTCGCCTGAGGACCTCTACATCACCCGGCTTCCCTGGGCGGACCTGTCACGGCTCTTCCCGTCGACCACGACGAATCCCGGCGGAAACCCTACGCCCTCCCGCACCAGCGGTGCCGCACTCTTCATCGCCCCGGATCATCCCGACTACCCCCCCACCTGGCTCACGCGTCATTACGGAGTCCTCTGTATCGGCTGGCCGGGCGTGGACGGACGCACGTTCGCTCCGGGGATGCCCATCCGCTGCGCCTACCGCGTCTGGATCCATCGCCACGGCACCGCCCCCGACAAGGTCGCCGCCGCCTACGAATCCTACCGCGCCGAGCACACCAAAAAGTAGCGCGCCGCAC
>JADLFD010000309.1 GCA_020845805.1 Verrucomicrobiales bacterium
CCGTCAGCGTCTCCGTGGGCCCCACGCTGGTGCCCAACGGCCACGTGCTGGCCAACGTGGGCGACGTGTTCAACGCGGTCTACGTGCGCGGCGACATCGTGGGCGACACGTTGTACTACGGTCGTGGGGCGGGCCGCTTTGCGACCGCCAGCGCGGTGCTCAGCGATCTGGCGGATGCCGCGCTGGATCTGGACCAGGGCGGGAAATCGCGGTTGCCGGCCTTCGTACCGCACGAGCGCGGGGGGCGGCTGCTGCCGGCGGCGGCGGCGGTCTCGAGCTACTATCTGCGACTGAGCGTGACCGATCGTCCGGGCGTGCTGGCCCGCATCGCGGCGCATCTCGCCAAGGAACAGATCGGGATCTCGTCGGTGATCCAGCCCGAAGGTCACGAGGGCGCGAGTGTTCCGTTGATCTTCATGTTGCATGACTCGCCGCGCCGGGCGGTGGACCGTGCGATGGCGGCCATTCGCAAGCTCCCCGTGGTCACGGGGAAGCCGGCGCTGTTCCGAGTTGAAACCTTCCAGTGAATCCGAGTCCCGTGAACCCGAGCGTTGCCAGTCCGAATCCGGCCCCTGCCTGGCAGGGAATCATCCATCGTTATCGCGCGCGGCTCCCGGTGACCCACGAGACGCCGGTGGTGACGCTGCTGGAGGGGAACACCCCGCTCATCCGGGTGGACAACTTTGTCCGCGCCATCGGGGGGGATTTTTCGCTGTACCTGAAGTACGAAGCGATGAATCCGACGGCCTCGTTCAAGGATCGCGGCATGACGCTGGCGGTGTCCAAGGCCAAGGAGCGCGGCGCCAGCGTGGTCATCTGCGCCAGCACCGGCAACACCTCGGCCAGCGCGGCGGCGTACGCGGCGCGGGCGGGGTTGAAGTGCGTGGTGCTCCTGCCGCACGGCAAGATCGCCCTCGGCAAGCTGGCCCAGGCGCTGATGTACGGCGCCCAGACCCTCACCATTGAGGGGAATTTCGACATGGCGCTGCGCATCGTGCGCGAGCTCGGCGAGACCGGGCAGGTGGAGGTGGTGAACAGCGTCAATCCGGTGCGCATCGAGGGCCAGAAGACGGCGTCCTTCGAGATCTGCGATCAACTCGGACGCGCGCCCGACTTTCATTTCCTGCCGGTGGGCAACGCCGGCAACATCACGGCGTACTGGCGCGGCTTCCGCGAGTACTACGCCGCCGGGTTGTCCACGCGACTGCCCCAGATGCACGGCTGGCAGGCTGCGGGCGCGGCTCCCATCGTGGATGGCCAGCCGGTGGAAAACCCGCAGACGGTGGCCACGGCCATCCGCATCGGGAACCCGGCGAGCTGGAGTGGCGCCACCGCAGCGGTGAAGGAGTCCGGCGGGCGCATCGACAAGGTGACCGACGACGAAATCCTGAACGCCTACCGGTTGATCGCGCGCAGCGAGGGGATCTTCGTCGAACCCGCGTGCGCCGCGCCGCTGGCAGGGCTAATCCGGTCCGTGCGCGCGGGACTGATCCCGTCGGGCTCGGTGGTCACTGCCACCATGACCGGGCACGGGCTGAAGGATCCCGACACGGCGATGAGCCAGTCGGAATTCAAGCCCACCGTCGTGGCCGCGACCTTCGAGGCGGTGCGCGCGAAGATCGGGTTCTGAGATCAGGGCGGAAGCGGGGGTGCGTTGGTGACGGCGGGTGAGGAGTCGAAACCTTCCAGCCGGTTGGATTTCGACTCTCCTCCGCCCAGGTTGAAAAGGTTGAAGAACATGCGCACCGGTTGGAGCGGGAGCAGCAGCAGCTTCGGAATGTAAAGCGGTTCGGCCTTCACATCCGCCAGTGTGCCGGTGACGCGGAATTCCATCAGCTTGGTCAGCGGCCGGAGGAGGAGCCCGAAGAGCGGGCCGACGCCCAGCACGTCACTCAGCACCTGGGCTTCGACCTTGGCGTCCACGTTTTGGTCGAAGTCGATGGTGCCGCGGTAGAACAGTTTGGCGGGCGGGCAGGCGATGGTCAGATCGCGGGTGTGGATGACGCTGTTGGTGAGGGTGAAGGTGGTGTCGGCGCGCTTGGCGCGGTTGTTGCCCAGGCCGGGGACGATGGCGTTCAGGGCGGGGCTGAGGAAGCCGAAGATCGGCGCGTCCCACAGCATGCCGTCGCGCAGGCTGGCGCGTCCGGATCCGTTCCACGATTTCAGGTCCGACACCTGCGCGGAGGTGACCTCGAGATCGAGGTCGAAGGTGCCTTCGGCGACCTTCTCCCGAGCCGGAGTGACCTCGTGGAGCATGTCGCCGAGGCTGGCGTCCCGCGCCACGGCCAGGAACCGGTATCGACCGTCGTCCGGTTGGGTCAGATCGAAGGCCACGTGGCCTTCGAGGGTCCCGCGATAAAACTCCGCCTGCAGGTTGGTGAGGAGCAGGTGGTTGCCCTGCCAGCGCAGTTGGGAGCGGATGCGGGGGGTGGAGAGTTTCCAGAAGTGGAAGGGACCGCCCTCGATTTCGAAGGTCAGGTCGGCGGATCCCGGGGTTTTGGGGAACAGGGTCCCGTTGGCCACCACGTGCGGCGGTTGGTCGAAACGATAGGGAGTGAGCCGCGCG
>JADLFD010000310.1 GCA_020845805.1 Verrucomicrobiales bacterium
ACTACGAGCGGCTCCTGCCAACCCGCTGGCGACCGGAAGTAGAGGAACGCACTTCCTGATCGGTGTCGGGAGGGGGGTGTGGTTCACTTGGCGCATACGACCTAACCTATTGAAAAACCTCAAACCGGGTACCTCAACTGCGGAAGTCAGGCTAGGGGAAGATGGGGTTCAGTTGGCGGATACCCAAGTGTAGAGTTGCCCGCAGTCGAGGCCGTGGTGTGGTGCGCGGCGTACGCGGCGGTGGTGGTGCCGCTCCTACGGCAAGCCTCCAGGTGCTTGCGCCAGTATTCTTGCTTCGCGGTCAGCGGGGCGGTGGGCACTTTTCGGGGCATGGGGCCCTCCTTTCCTGGAGGGCAATCTCGCGGATCGCGGGGGGCTATGGGAGGATGGGGTTCAGTTGGCGGTTACTGAGCGGGTCCCTCATCTCGACCCACCCGATCATGCCTCGTACCAGACAAGACGTGTGATTCCCAGTCTTTCGGAGGCCGTTTCGATAACTCGGCGATACTCTGGCTGCTGAGCTTTCCCCGTTGGGAACATGATCACCGCAGCGAAGGGAGTCCCAGACGGGACAACGAAAGCCCTTTCAAACACAGCGAACAGGATCGCCTTCCAGTCGCGCGCGAGGCCCCAGCAGATAACCTTGCCATCGGCGAGTCGCCGGCCGTGCGGCTTGATATAGGTCTCGGCCACGCGCGCGTCATCGGGGAGCCCGAGGAGTTTCAGAATCGGCGGAAAGTCCTTGATGCGCTCCCGTCCATAGGGCTTCATGATCGTGTCTTTGATGTAGACGCGAACACTCCCGGGGTTGAGATACCTGGACAGAACTCCGCCTACGTCCCTGTCTCGAATCCACTCCTCGTAAAGAGTCGACTTCTGCGGGTCCGCCAGCGTCGGCCAGTTGCGTTCATCCGCGACCACCCACAGCTTTTGCTTAATCCGCCGGTATGCCGCGTCGGGAACCTTCATTCGACACCTCCCGGAGATGGGGACTCGGGGTAGTCGTACTCCGGCACCTCAAGTTGCGGATCGCCTTCGCGCAAGAACAATGAGGCCTGGTCCAACATCCATTCCCGGAGGAAGGAGCCAGCGGACTGGTCCGAGAAGGATATTAGCGAACGACCCAAGCCAAGCCGCTCCACTTCTCCCCCCTTCACCGCCTGATCCAGCTCCACCACCTCGGCGATCCGGCGTAGGTCAGTCACGAAGTCCAGTGCCACCACACGATTCTTGCCGGGGCTGATTCGCAGCCCCCGGCCAAGTTGCTGCACGAAAATGCGGCGGCTGTGCGTCACTCGCATGAACACAACCATGTCCACGTCGGGGACATCGACGCCCTCGTTGAAAAGGTCCACAACCGTGACGAACTGGAGGCCGCCGCCGCGGAAGCGAGACACAACCTTAGCCCGCTCTCGCGAAGGCGTCTCGTGCAGGATGGCCTCGGCTTGAAAGCCAAACTGTCTAAGCGTTGCGGCGAATGTGCGCGCGTGGACGGCAGAGGGGCAGTAGACGATACCCCCGCGGCGTCCCTCGCCCTTAAAGACCTCCGCAGTGATTCGGGCCGCCTCCTCGTCGCGCGTCGGGAGGATGAGCCTCCGGTTCAATTGGGAGAGGGAATAGTTATGTCTCGACGCCTGTTGGACGAATTCCCAATCCAGATTGTCCGCTAGCAGACGGTAGTCGACATCACTCAGATAGCCGGCCTGGAGACCCTCCGAAATCCCAACCCTCACCAAGGGGGGACCGAGGAGCCGGTCTATGTCATACCCGTCCCCACGCCACGGCGTCGCCGTTACGCCCGCCAACATCTGCGGACGAAGAGAATCAACTGCGGCCTGAAAAGTAGCTGCCCCGATGTGATGGGCCTCGTCTACCACGACCAGGCCGAACTCCGGCATCCCATGGAGGTTATTGGAAACGCTCTGAATCGTTGCGAAGGTAATACCATCCCAGTAGGCTGGGGCCTCTTGATCGGCGAATCGATGTGTCGGGACGGTTCGGGGAAGCTGGGACCAGAAAGCCTGTATAAGCTGATCCACCAGTGGACGGGTGTGAGCCAGCACCAAGACTCGATTGCCGAGGACGCGACCATCGCGCAGAAGACTCGCCACGGTCTCCGCCATGATGACCGTCTTTCCAAGGCCCGTCGCCAGGACGAGCTGCCCACGTCCCGCGTCTATTAGAGCGTCGCGTAGCCGTTCGGATGCTTGCTGTTGGTACGGGCGCAGCATCCTCGCGCTCGGAGAATACTCGGGACCATTCTTCGTCCACTTGAGCAGCTGCGCCGGTTCCGCGAGATCGATGGCCAGGCCCAGGCGGCGTTCCCGTTGAATTCGGCTTCTCAGCGAATCGGAGGCCGGCCGGGACGAGGCAATTAGTAGCCGATCCGCCCCATAGAACTTGCCAGCCTCGATAACCTCGTCCACCGAGGACAGCGGGGGCGGAGTCGCCGTGGTGTGCTTGCACTGGGTGACCCAGAGCTCTCCATTCTTCACGGACAGGATGTCGCCGCCCTTGTCTCCAGTGCCACCGATGAGCCGCACATCGTCGAATCCGTTGTGGAGGAAGAGGCGAGCCACGTCCCGCTCGAAGGCCTGCCACGGACCCTTGAGCAGCCGAGTCGTTCCAAGGAACAGGGCGTCCTCCGCTCTCACTCATCCTCTCCGATGCCGGCTGTGCGAGCGAGTAGGGCCGTGGCGAGGGACGCCCGCATGAGTCTTTCGCGACTCATGCCCTCGAGGTCGCTGGGCGCCTGTTGAGCGAGCCACACCGCGTCGGCAAGCAGCCCCCCATAATGGCCGAGCAGGCGGGCCTTCGCCTCGTCGGTGGCCACCGAACTTCCATAGTCGAGCGCTGCGTACCGCTCGTCCCAATAGTGGCCATCGAAGAACATGTTGGGAGTCGTAAGCACAAACTCGTTGATGACAGTGGGCGATGCGTACTGTAGGAATCTGCCATCATCCACGGCTCCGTGTGGATTCGAGACACCTCGGGAGGCCATCGTCACGCGAATCGCCTCCTGCCGAGATGGGGAAAGGCCATCGAAGAATGCTCGCGCATCGTCTTGGGATATCCGACCCACTATGCTTCTTGCGATATCCACGAGCTCGGCCGACGACTGCGACACAAGGTCTTGAGGATCGAGAAGCAAGGCCGTCGCGTACTTCTCCCTCAAACCAATGAGTATCTGGCCAAAGCTGTAGCGGGAGCCTTGGCCCCGCTCGAAATCCGAAACGAGCCACGCGATCTCGTTGAGTAGCGCGTCAAGGGGGGTCCAGGTCATTGAGCGAAACGCCCCGGCGGCGGCGTTCACGTAGAACTTCCAGGGGCCGGCGGTGGTGCGCCGGATCGCCCACGGGCAACGGAGCCGTTCCACAACGGGATCGTCTTCGTCCACCGAAAACGCCTCGACATCGTAGCGTTGACCCGTTAGGTCGTCCGTGTACTGTCGGGTCAGAGCCGCGATGCGTGCCCGGGGCGGCGGAGTCGGGGTTTCCGGCGGAGGGACCGGAGGCGTCGGCGGCTGAGGATCCCCTCCCAGCGTCTCGGTCGAGCCGCCCTCAGCCCCACCACCAAGCGTCCCAGTAGTCGTGGGTTGTGCCGCGCTCCCTCTGAGGACTTCTGCCTCCGCCTCCTCGACAAGCTCCCACCACTTCTCGTCGGTCTGGAATTCGGCTTCGCCCGCATCAAAGCGTCGCGCCATCGCCAGGGCGCGGTCGTTGTCAGGCACGACGAGTATGCGATTCCACCCGCCCGCACGCCGGTTGTGCGGATTCGACCGTCGGAAAGCTTGGAAAAGACGGTAGAGAGGTGAGTTATTCTCGCCCGCCCCCATCCTTCCCGCGATGTCCGGGCGAAGTGGCGTGTTCCCACGCACGATCTCCGCCATCTCTCGCCACGCGGCATCCTCTCGAACGAATCGATCCTTGGTGTATGGCACCCGGCAGTGGTCCAGATGCACCTCGCCGACCATCCTGCCCCTGTAGCGGGGGTCATCCAACGGATACTCGATTTCCTCCGTGTCGGCGCTTTCGTCAACCCACTTGAACAGATCCTGGTTGCCCACCTCAATCTTGCGACCGTTCCGAAGGATGTCGATCCCATACTCGTTGCGGTCAAGAAAGCGCTGGATTCCCAGCCAGCCATGGACGCGCCTCTCGCGCTGCACTATCACGCCGGAAGCCTCACAGGACGGGCACGTGGCCTGACCGGGGCCAAGCCAATTCCAGCACTGCGTGCAGAACGGCCGAGGTGCCAGGCGCACGTCAAAGGGTTGAAAGGCATTGACCGTGCCGAGCTTCGCCGTCTCGACGGACCGATCCTGATTGCCTGGACCACCCCAGATGCAATGGAGCTTCGGCCGCACCTGGTTGCCGTTGACCTCGAGCCTGAATCCGATGGGTTGCCTCGCCGGACCGAGCATCGATGAGTAGATCCTGCCAAGTTGCTTGGAAACGTTGGAGCGGTTGTAGCCCTTGGCGAACCAGTCCAGCTGTTCGGGCTTCAGGCGTTCGATGATGACCTCGGTGCCAGACTGGTCGTGATTTTGCTTCGGCCGCGTGAGCGCTGGCGTGATAAAGGCCTGCCGTTGGGTCAAATGCTCGAAATCGATGCTCAGTCCGACCCAGTCAGCTTTCCCAGCGCGAGTCGTCCAGATCGTCGTCCGCAGTCCAAGGCGCGCCGTGGCAATATTGAAGCCCATGCCGAAGAGGCCGAGGTTGTTGATCGGATCGTGACTGGTCCAGCCGGCCCTCGCGGCTCGCTCCAGGGTATCCGCGTCCATTCCTGGGCCATTGTCCCGGACCGTAAGGCGACTGTCCCGCGCATTGCCGGTGGGAACGTTGATGCTCACGATGGGGTCGTGAACCGGCGCGCCGACTCGCACCGCCTCGATGAACGAATCAATGGAGTTGTCGACAAGCTCCGCCAGGCATCTCCACTGCTGGAGCACGATCTCTCCGAGCATGGGGAGAATCCTAGGATGGGGAGTCAGGTCAAACTGCCTAGCGGGGTTCTCTCGTGTCGTCATGACGCCGCGACCTCGCGTCTCCCGGCTTGCTCGACCGTGCCTTCGGGTTGCTTCCTTCCATCGAGATGGAGGGTCCGCCGAAGCTCGGCCGCGATGCCAGCTGACAGGTCAACCGGAACCGCGTTGCCGAGTTGCCGCATGGCCTCGGTCCACGACCCCTCGAAGAGCCAGTCATCAGGAAACGTCTGCAAGCGAGCGCACTCACGAACCGAGAAGTATCTGACCGAGCCGTCCTCAAGTCGAAGCATGTTCTCGCCTCCGGGCACCCCATGATCACCGGCCTTCAGCGTCTTTGCCGGTTCGTCCCATGCGCTGCCGTCGTGTCCCGGGTAGCTCCGCGCGCCTGGATTCAGAAAGTGATTCGGGATCTTGGATGAGGTCTGCCCAAGACCAATCCTGGGCAAGCCGGATATCGCGTCCCGCACGGTTCGCCAAGGCCGACCGAGGTCGCCATTCATCGAAGCCTCCGCTTGCTCAATGCGTCGGCTCAACCTGCCCGGCATCTCCGGTCGCTTCGATTTAGCCACTCGATGACGTTCCCAATACGCACCAGTTACCCACTGGTCGCGAAGAAGCGCGTCTTGCGCGTGCTCGCCTTGGGGAAAGCTAAACTCAACGCCGAGGTCCGCCCTGATCCCCACGACGAATACCCGCTCGCGTCTTTGCGGGACGCCGAAGTCGGCGGCGTTTTGGCATTCGTAGACGACGTTGTAGCGAAGTCCAGAGTGTTTGCCGCTCGTATAGAACTTCTCGAGGCGAGACAGGTGGGCGGGCCATTCCTCACCGTTCCGCCGCAGCACATCAGGGAAACGAAGTTGATGGATGATGTAGCTGTAGTAATTGGCGAAGCTCGCCCGCAGCAGTCCCTTCACGTTCTCAAAGACAAACGCCTTGGGCCGTATGTCGCGGATCGCGCGAACAGCTTCGGGGAACATGTTGCGGTGGTCGGCGTGGCCTCGGTGCTTACCGCCGATGGAGAATGGTTGGCAGGGAGGGCCGCCGAAAACTACCTCGACCCGGCCCTCATACTGATTGAACTCGTGCCGGCACACATCTCCCTGGATGATGTCCCAATCCCGAACATGCTCCACGTTCTCGGCCTTGTTGCGACGAAGCGTACGGCAAGCATTCCCATTCCAATCGAGAACCGCGATGTGCTGAAAGCCCGCTCGGGCCGCACCCAGCGCCAGGCCGCCTCCGCCGACAAAGAGCTCGAGTGACCTCAGCGCCGTTTGTTCGATCATGTTGACTCCATTGCGTCTAACGCTGGGCACCAGCTGCGGCAAGCGCTGCGCGCCGCCGAATGCATGCCCTGGCTCGATATCATGCCACCCTCGCCAAGTAGGTTGTCGGCTGGAGATCGCGACTCTCCGCGATTGCTCCAGACAGCACGAACAGCCGTACCTGGACACGGAAGTCAAAGACCCGATATACGCGATACTTGCTCGCCTCCTGAGCAGAAACAAGCACATCGTTTCTCGACGCAAAGAATGGCGTCTCCCGTCCGTACCGTGTCGTCTTCACTTCCTCCGGCCGTTCCGCGCCAGACTCATCAAATGACAGGATGTCGAAGCCCACTGAGTCACCCCGGGTTAAGGCCACGTGTTCTACCCGCCCCGCAAGGTCGTCTCAGCCCGCACGGATCAATCGCGCCCTCTCAAAGCGGAGAGCAAACTCCTCGCCGGCCAAGCCGAGCCCCCGGTTCCGTGCCTCGATTTGGAGGTAGTTGGGCTGCGGTGCCGTCCGGGCCGAAACGCGGGCGCGTGAGAGACAATCGCGCGCCGAGTCGGGCTGGCGTCGCCTCGGGGCCCGCGTGAGGCAAGCCAGAATGTCTTCAACAGACGGATCCTCCGCCGGCGCCGTGACATCTAGTGAAGCCAGTCGAGTCAGGTGACCAGAAGATTGCAGCCTGTTCACCACAACATCATGGAGGAGTTGCTGGTAGTTGGATCTAGGTTTGTATCCGGCAACATACGGAAATCCAAGATCGATCAATATTGCGCTGATATTCGCGTGCTTGATCTCAATCGCCTGCTCCGACCTCCCGTTGAGCATCTTCGCAAGGCGGCGCCGGTGCACGGTCTTGTTGTAGGCTACGCCTCTCAGCTCGAACCCCAACATCTCGAAATAGTCCGAGACGGTCGCCTCGACCTCAGCGCTGGTCCATGCGGTTGCCACAAGTCCTCCGTAGTCCTGGCTCTGCACATCCAACGCCTTGCCGATCCGCGGCAGATCGAAGGCCGGCCCGCTGCATCGGCTTGTTACCCAGGTCACGCAGGTTCCTGCCCTGGGTCTCGGGAACGATCGTGCGGTCAGTCTGTCGAGCGCGTTTGAATGGTTGGCGAGCGCTGGGTAGTTCCGAGAGCTGCCGAAATCGTCGCTGGCGACCACATTGAAACAGAGAGCTGTCAACGTGCCCGCCGCGGATGCGCCCTTGGCGACGACCTCGATCCCCCGCCATACCCTCGTTAGGTCATCGGTCTCGATGATGAGAGTCGTGGTGTCCGCCAGACGCCATCCGGCCTGGAGTAATGCCGCGAGGGCCGCTTCTTGGTCGTTCGGGCTGTGGGGCCTGCCCCAATCCAAGGTGATCTGAGCGCGGTACTTCACGATTGGAGGCTCCTCTGGCTAACTACTATTCTATCATCACGCCTTCATGTCATCCGATTGTCCAAGTGACTTGGCATCCACCCGACCACTACCTGTTGTGTCTCTTCATCCCAGAAGAAGTAGATTGCCATGCAGTAGCGGTCGTCCCTCGTGACGCCCTGCCTAAGGTGCCACTCCAGAAACCGCTTCGGCCCTGAGTTGGTGGGGAACCGGACGAAGTAGGTGTCTCCCTCTTCCCCGGCCCGCTCCTCGGTGATTGACCCGCCGCAACGCAGCCCAAGTTCTTGCAGGCGATGTTCGAATCGAGAGCTGGCGTCCGCCATGCCCATGCGGACACCCCGGTACTCGGATGCCAGCAGCAGAAGGCTGCGGTAGACGAGTTCCACGCGTTCGAAAGCGGCCTTCTTGAGTCCCCGACTCGTCCTTGGGTGCAGCACGACGCGCCCGGCTAGATGCGTTTCCACCCAGTCCGGCAAATCTTCGTAGTTGTCCGGGATCGAGATCTCCTCGTCCGGATCGCTCCCGAGCTTCTCTGCTAACCTCGCCCTGAGCGAGTCGAGCTGGAAACGCAGATTGCGGTTCTCGCCCTTGTACTGGTCACGTTCCTTATCCGCCTGGTCGGAGATCTCACAATACTCCTCGACCTCGCCCTGCAGTTCAACGATCTTCGCCCTCAGCCCGGTAATCTCGGCCTGATATAGTTGCTTCCAATCGGCCCCATCCTTAGCCTCCTGGCGGGCCATTTCGGCTTGTACCGTGCGGGCCTCGGCTGCGAAGACGAGGGTGCCCCAGTCTATTCGGCGGGACGCGGCAAACTGACTTAACTTGTCGAGCAGGAAATCGGAGAATGGGCCCTCGCCAATGCGTTCGTCGCCCGGCTGCCTCCAGAATATGATCCTCTCGGCGAACACACTCGGGTGGGCACTAAGCGCATCGTGGTTCGTGTTGAATCCCGGCATGTAGCTCCGAACCGCTCCTAGATACACCGACCACGGCTTCCCGATCAGCTCCGTCCACTTGTATCCCAGGTCCCACGGAAGCTGCACGACATGGGCCAGCCCGAGCGTCTTCTTCGCGATGTCATCGGGGTCTAGGACATACTCAGACACCTCCACGTTTATCCGCTTGCGATCCGGCTGGGTCAGCACGACGACCGGCAACCGTCGAACCGGGTCGTGGACTAGATCAAACAGAGCCTCGACATCAGTCACGGATTGGAGCAGCCAGGGCGTGCCGCTGAGGGGCCTCAGGTCCGCGAGCCCTGTTTCCCGCGAGAGGTCGACCACAATCCGCGGGCGGGTCAACGCGACTTCAGCATCCCCGTAGGGAAGGGACGCACAAAATGCCCTGACGCCGAACTCGAGCACTTCATCCGACCGCGCAAGTGCGATGTCGGTCGTCCAGGTGCGACCAGGAACGGCAGCCCGACCCCCGAAGGGAACATCCGGGTGCTCCAGGCGGAGGGTCCAGAGACCGCGGGAGGGGACAGCGATGCACTCCAACTTTTGCCCAGGCCATGTCAGCGCGAACCCCTCTCCGTTCCAGCCTTCGGCGGGCACGATCCCGGGCACCTTCTGCTTTGCCCAGCTCAGGATGCACGTCACCGCAGCTGACCACTTGGCCTCTAGGTTGGCGGAACTACCCGGTATCGTGGATGCGAACTGAAAAGTGGTTCGGATCCATGGTCTGCCCGGACTGGTGACGAGGTGGCGTGTAAATATCGCGGGAGCCGATCGGCTAATGCTGCTCATGAGGACGGTTCCTTCTCTCCAGCCATACTAATCAGCTGACTCGGTGGGCACTCGAAGCCGAACGCTGGGCGTCACCTGCAGATGCGAAGCGGCTCACAGGTGCACGCGTTTGTTAGCCTCTGCGCACACTCAGCGATCATCCGAGCGCCCGAAACGTTGGCACGTTGCCCCCACTGGCCGCTGCGTTCATCGGAATTGCCTCATCGTCAGGCCGCCGGACAGCCAGTCGCGCATCCCGCGCTCCTGGATTTGCGCGAGCCGACTGTGGGTCGCGAATAGCTCATGCCGGGGAAAACGCGTAGCCTTGTGTAACTTGGCGAGTACCGCCGGTGTCACGAAGTAGAGGCACAGAATCGAACGAACCGGGAACTTCCAATCGCTGTCGTGCGACGCCGCCCTAACGCAATAGGGCGGACCGTGCCACGGTGCCACGGTGGATGCCCGAGAGAGCTGTACCAGTTCTTCGGGACGCTTGTACGTCCCACCTTGCCCGCCGCGAATGAGCACGTGCCAATCCTGACGCCATGGCCGGGGAAGCGCCAAGATGGTTCCGTCATGCGACTGGGCGTAGCGCGCGCGCTTGTCATTGAGGTTCTGTTCCGTCCCGCAGTGCTCGAGCACGAGAAGGTCGACATGATGAGCGCCAAATGCGCCAAACATGCCATCGGGATTGGTGAGCTGTCCTCCGCCGGGGCGATGGAGATAAGGCTGCCTGGGTCCCTTCGTCGTTGGAAAGGGGAGGAGCCGGACCCAGCTGTCCTGAGTGCCGAGCCAATTCCGGGCGTAGACTGGCCAGTGCCGTCGGATCTTCCGTTTGGCCGTGGAGTCCTTGTAGGTGATCGTAGCCATATGTGCCCTACTCTCGTGCCTGCCTAACGCGAACGGTCAGCTGCGCGGGCAACAGGCCCGCGGCGGCTGCACCGACGAGTTACGCGGCGTACCGGCGCCTTGTTTACGACAACTCCCTTAGGATCACCCGGAGTTGATCGAGTGCTTCGGGCGAGAACCGTATGGACTGACTTTTTTTGCCTGGAATCTGCCGTTCGCTTGACCCGTAGGTATCGAGTTGGAGGAGCCTCTTCCCCTGATCATCAGTCACGAAGGAGTACGTGCAGTCGGCCTCCGTGTGGCGGGACACTGTCTCGAGGTGGATCATCTGTAGTTTTCTTACTAGCGCCATCTCGATCTCCCCATGTGATTTCGAAGCGCAGTAGCCATCGACGCACGCTGCCGTTAGACCCGACGCTAGTGGCGACGGGGCCTCTTGAAGATCATTTCGTACGATGCCCCATCTCCGTAGGAACTGGTCGCCCGTCTCGCAGATACGAGCTCCCATCCATCCTTGCCAAGTCTGTCCAGCTCTGACTCGAAGAACAAGTCGGAGGGAGATTCTAGCCGGTACTCCCATTTTGGAGCGGCCTGAAATCGAGCTCCAAACGTGATCACGCCCAGCAGTCCGATGAGAATGACGAGTAAGGAAATCACCCAGCTGCCTTGCACCTTGGTCACGCCGTTCTCCGTGCGGTGTCGCCTTCAGGCATAGCGCTCCGGTTCAGCGGCGGGCCGCGCAGCGGACCGTCCGCCGCAACCGGTTGTTATTCCGCAATTCACAAATTGACTCCTGGACCGAGCTCAAGGCTAGTCAGCTCAGCGAGCTTGGCCGCGACGTTCGCCATCGAATCTTCTGCAGTGCTCAGGCCGCTGCGCGAGGCCAGTAGTGGGCTGACTTCGCGGAGCGCTTCATACGTCGTCCCGTGCACAACTGGGACGAGCCGCTCACGCGCGAGGAGTGCCGAGAGTTCCTTCTCGGCGATGCCCTCTGCCGGAAGGCGGCGCAGCAGTGCTGGTGTCACCAGTACGATCCCGACTCGCGAGTTCGCCAGGCCTTTGTCGATGGCGCGCAGCAGCGGCACGCCGAGGCCAACATCCTTCTCACTGAACCAGACCCGCACACCATGCGCCTCCAACAAGTCGTGAAGCTCCTTGGCGGCCCCCTGCCGATCGTCCCAAGCGTGGCACAGAAAGACATCCCGAAGGCCAGGCTGCTTCGCTAGGTTCTCGACGGTGTTGCGGACCGGCGTAAGCGCCAGCACTTCGGTAGCCGTGTAGCCAACCGACGACCCGGCTGGCGACCAGCGAGGCCGCGCGCTGCCGCCAGTGCTGCTCCGGCCGCCCCCGCCGCTTCCAGAAGAGGAGTAGGACGGGGACGAGTACGTCCCGTAGTTGCTGTAGCCGCCGTAGCGTCCGTAGCGACCTCCGCACGAAGGGCAGTTCGCAGCCGCGCTCGCTGAGCGATGGCCCTGTACAGGTGCTGTGCACCTAGCCATACAGCAATCCTCCCATCTGCAGCATCCTGTCAGGTAGCGGGTTAACGCTCGCGCTCAACGGCGGACGGCGCCCAGCCGAAGCGCGATCTATTCCCGGTTGCCGCAGCGCCGGCCGTCCGGTGCAGCGCGTGGTTAGAGCTCGGACCTGAACTCGCCGACAGGTTCCACCGCCGAAGTTGCCGAGTCGGTGCCTCCGGGGTCCCGAGACTACCGTTTCGCCGCCGAGCGCGGTCCCCGGTCGCTCCGGCGCGGTCACGTCCGCGTAGCTGAGCTGAGGCGGAGACGCGAGGCCGAGCCGAACCGGCTACGCGGCGACCCTCCGGCGCGGAGACGCCGTTGACGACACATCCGCCCGTTCCGCGCTCGACGTTGCTGACCGCCACCAACATCAAAACTCCGATCGTCGCTTC
>JADLFD010000311.1 GCA_020845805.1 Verrucomicrobiales bacterium
AGCGACGCGTTCCGACGGGTCATGCAGACCTTCAGCACGGCGATGGAGCACAGTCTCTCGTGGCGTGGGCTGCGGTGGCGGTGGGATGCGTGGCGGACGGGGAGGCCGATGGCGGAGGTGGTGCTCTACCACACGCTCCTCTACCGGGTGGAGCAGGTGTTCCTTATTCATCGCCCTTCGGGACTGCTGCTGCTCCACGTCGAGGTTCCCGGGGTGGGCACGGGAGACGAGGATTTGGTGGCGGGGATGCTTTCGGCTGTCCGCGACTTTGTGCAGGACTCGTTTTCCCGGTCGTCGGACGAGGAGTTGCACAGTGTTCAGGTGGGGGACCGGAGTGTGTGGGTGGAGCCAGGACCCCACGCCATCCTTGCGGGAGCCATTCGCGGTCATGCCCCCTTGGAACTGCGGCAACGGTTTCTGGACTCCCTGGAAAAGGTGCATGCCATGGAGGGGCCGGCACTCGCCGCGTTTCGCGGTGGCGAGGTGTCCGGATTCGAGAGTCTTCGTGAGACGCTGGAGAGCTGCCTGGAGGAGCGCAAGCGGGAGGGGGAGCAGACGGGGGTGGTTTCGTGGAAGGCGGCGGTGGCGTTGTCGATCGTACTCCTTGGACTGCTGGCCTGGTGGGGTTACGGGTGGCTGGAACGGGGACGCGACGCGGCTCTGGTGAGTCGGCTACGGGCGGAGCCGGGAATTTTGGTGACGCATGCGCACCGGCAGGAGGGCCGGTTGAGGATCGAAGGGTTACGGGACGGGTTGTCGGCGGATCCCTGGGCTTTGGTGGCGGCGGCGGGTTTGTCGACCCAGCGTGTCGAGTTCCGTTGGGAGCCCTACCTGGCGTTGAGTCCCGAAATGGTGCTGCGTCGTGTCCGGGGGCGGGTGGAAACGCCGGGAAGCGTGAGTCTTTCCTGGAAAGACGGAGTCCTGGGGGTGAGTGGGGTGGCGTCCGCGGACTGGTGGAGCGCGGCTCGGGAAGGGATGTCGATGGTGGCGGGGGTGTCGGGGGTGGACGCGTCTGGGTTGGTCCTGGAGCGATCGGAGACGTGGGAAGATATCGCGCGAGCCCTGGCGGGTCGGGTGGTGTTGTTCGGGCCGGCGCGGAACGCTGCCGAGGGGCAGGAGGGCGTGCTCCGCGAAGTGGCCGCGGCGATGCAACGGGCGGTCACACTTTCGCGTGGGGACGCGCGTGATTTGGTGTTAAGGATCGTAGGCCACACGGACCGTTCGGGGGCGGATGCGATGAACACGCGTTTAAGTGCGCAGCGGGCGGAGTGGGTGCGGGACCGATTGGTTGATTTAGGGTTGGCCAGGGAGGGGATGGAAGTGGCGGGGGCGGGGTCGCGGACCCCGGCGAGCGGCGTGGATCCGTCGGCGGGGGAAAACCGCCGAGTGACCTTCTCCGTCGAAAGGCGTCGGTAGGCAGGCAGCGGGAAGCTGACTTGGAAGGCAGGGGACCATGCATCGATTCAAGATTTGTGTGATTGGGGCGTACGCCGTGGGGAAGACGAGCCTGGTGGCTCGGTTCACTCAGGGGATTTTCTCGGAGCAATACCTCACCACGTTGGGCGTGAAGATTGATCGCAAAGTCTTGGCTATGGACGGCTTGGAACTGCGTTTGGTGGTTTGGGACATGGCGGGTGAGGACGAGTTTGCCAAAGTCAACGTGTCCTATTTGCAGGGGGCCAACGGGTATTTGCTGGTGGTGGACGGGACGCGGGACGGGACGCTGACTGTGGCGCGGGCCCTGGAGCGTCGGGTCCGGGAGGCGGTGGGCCCTCTGCCTTTCGTCGTATTGGCAAACAAGTGTGATTTAGAGGAGGAATGGGAGGTCCGACGCGGCGACCTTCGGGCGATGGTGTCGGATGGGTGGACAGTCCATAAAACCAGTGCGAAGACAGGCGAGGGCGTGGACGAGGCGTTCACGGCCCTTGCGCGTTTGATTGTGCCACGGGAACGCTGAAGGAAGGGTCGAGGAGGTCGTGGGTGGGTGGGTGGGTGGGGAAATGGGTGACCTAGAGTCGTGAACCATGAACGAGTCGTTGTATGAGGAATTGATACAGGGCGAGGGCATCCTCGTTCTCGAGCGGCTCGATCCGCGTCGGTTTCGAGTGACCGGGGTGCCTCCGAGTTGGGCGGCGTTGCTGGCGGTGGGCGGCGTGAAAGCGGGAGATGTGGTGGATCCGGCGGAGGTTTTTGCCTTTTTGGAATTATTCCTGCGCGAAGCGAAGAAGGTGTGGGAATCGGCCGAGGCGCTGAGCCTGACCTCGGACGCATGGAGCGAGACACTGGCGAACCGCGAGGAGTTGGCGTTCACCGCGACAGCGCGCAAGGCGGGTGGGCGCATGCTGTTGATGGTGCGCGGGCTTGGGGTGGACTACGACGAGCGCTGCAAGGTGCTGCGCAAGGCGCGTGAGCTGGCGCTGGCGCACGAGCGTCTGTTGAAGGAGACCAGCGAGAAGGAGACCCTGCTGCACTGCTTGGTGCATGACATCGCGGGTCCGATGATGACGGTGGCGAACTGCTTCCAGTTGTTGGAATCGGAGGGATCGCTGAGTGAGTCCGGCCGGGGTTTGGTGCGATTGGGTGGGTCGGCCACGCATCGTCAGCAGTCCACGCTACGCGAGATGTTGGACCTGTTCGCGGCGGAGTTGCGGGCGTTGGAGCAGTTTTCCAGCGACACGGCCACGGCTCCCGAGCTGTTGGATTGTGCGCATGCGGTGCTGAAGTCGCTGCGGCACAGTTTCGAGATGAAGGGGGTGACGTTTGAGTTGCTGCTGGCACCGCCGGAGGCCGCCAACTGGAAGGTGGTGGGTCAGCGGGAGAAGCTGGAGCGCATCCTGTACAACCTGCTCGACAACGCCCTGAGGCAGGCGCCGGCGGCCACCGCCGTGACGCTTCGGATCGAGGATGAGGGTCCTTCCATCCGGGTGTCGGTGGTGGACCAGGGCAGCGGGGCGGAGCCGGGCGTGGTGAGCCGGCTGTTTGGTCGTTTTCAGCAGGGGACTCCTGCCCCGGGGAAGACGGGGTTGGGTCTCTATTTCTGCCGCACCATGATCAAGCACTGGAGCGGTGAGATCGGGTACGAGCCCCGGAGTTCGAGCGGCACCTGTTTTTGGTTCCGGCTGGCCAAACCGGTTCCCGCCGCGACGCCCTAGATTGGGCGAACGGCCTCCGCCGAGGAAGGCTGGGTGGAACGTGGTTTGGAATGTGGTGTGAGTGCGCGCGATTCCGGAGCGCGCGAACTCCGGTCGTCCTATTTCTCGAGCATCCGGGCGAGGAGGTTGCTGGTGAGGCGTTGGACGCGGGCATCGGGCCCCTTGGGTTCGGTGTAGACCTTGGGACGCAGGTATCCCGGGGGTTCGCTGAGGCCGTC
>JADLFD010000312.1 GCA_020845805.1 Verrucomicrobiales bacterium
CAGTAAGCACCGTCGTGAACAGGCCTCCCCATTCTCAGACAGACTTCGAGGATTAGTGACAGGATTTACAGGATTTACAGGATGCCATTGAACCCTTGCCGTACAGACTTCCCCCATCCTGTCTATCCTGTTCATCCTGTCCAAAAATCACTCGCCAGTAAGCACCATCGTGAACAGGCCTCCCGATTCTCGGACAGACATCGATGGTGAGTGACAGGATCCACAGGATTTACAGGATGATAGGGAGTCGTGATCCGACCGATCTCCCCCCTCTTCCTCTCCCGAGAGCGCGTTCCACGGTGGTGCCCGTGCTTCTCTTGGTTCATGGCGCCACCACGCGGAGGACCACGCTGCCGCTGCCGCTTCCGTAGACGACCGAGAATTTCTTGCCGGCGCCGAGGTCGGGGAGTTTCACGTTTTGGAACTCGCCGGTGCGTCCCGAGAAGCTGATCACGGTAAAGGTCGCGCCCAGGGCAGGGGTGAATCCGGGGGCCAGCTCGACGGTCAGCGTTCCGGCCAGCGTCGCGCTCTCGCGGAGTCGGAGCAGGCTGTTGCCGGTGGCGGACAGCGTGACGATGGTTTCGCCGGTCGAGGTCTGTTCGAAGTTCTGCGCGCGCACGAAGATCTCCCCCGTCGGATTGCCCACGCGAAGGATCCCGCGGTTCGTGACCTTGCGGAGCACATCGCCGGCGGCGACGCCGGGTTCGATCGAGCCCGTCCCGCTTAGCGTACCCGCCGCGAGGTCGAGCTCGCCCTTGTAGGCCTGGCGGAACGCAGTGCCGTTCAGGACGAGTTCGCTCCCGGGGAGCGGAATGAACGCGCCAAAGTTCGCGGCTCCGCCCGTCTGACGTCCATCGATCACCAACGCCCCGGTATCGCCGAGGATCCGGCCGGCGTTGCGGAAGGGACAGGTTATCGTCAGCGACTTGCCGCCCGCTTGCTCGATCACGCCGGCGTTCTCGAAGACCCCGGTGCCCGGCTTGCCGTTTTCGGGCCGCGTGATGATCCGATTGTCGATGCCAGCGCTGGGATATCTCCAGGTGCCGCGATTGCGCACGGTGGCGTTGCCCACCTGGACGCTGGTGCCCGATGCATTGTCCGAGAGCGTGGTCGTGCCCAGGAACTCCACCACCCCCGGCCCGGTGGCCTCGAAGCCCTTCACCACGCTGGCATTCCCGGTGATGCGGATGCGGCTGGCGGTGCGGAAGGAGGCGAACTGAAGAGCGTCGAAGGTGCCGATCTCCACGTCGCCGTTGGCCACCAGTTTGCCCTGAGGCATGGTGAGCCGGCCGATTTGCGAGGCCCCCAGCAGGTTGAGCGTGCTCTGGTTCTGCAACTCCACGACTCCCGCGGCATGGACGAAGGGTCGCCACAAGGTCAGGTTCCCCGCCGCTATCGTGACGTTGCCCCGGGGATCGAAGTCCCCGCGGATCTCCGCGTCCGCCGGCACGACCACGGGCCTGCGACCCCCAATGTATTCGCCGAACTCGACGTCGCCGTCCCCGATGAGGCGCGAGGAGACACCTCCGCGGAGACGGGTGGGCAGGAACAGCTTGGTCCCGGCGCTCACCTCGACCACTCCTTCGTTGTCGAGATGCGAGATCTTCAACTTGCCAGTGGCAACCTCGATCCGCCCGTCGTTGCGCAGTCGCACGTCCTCGAGTCGGATGGGCGGGTCGGAAAGTTCGGGACGGGCGAGCGTGCGAAGAGTACCCAGATTGACCAGACGGCCGGCGTTGGTGGAACTGACGCCGGTGTTGATAATGCTGGTGGTGTTGCTCAACACCAGCGTGCTGCCCGGGTGATTGACGAGTGCGCCGTTCGGATCGGAGAAGCGCAGGGCGCTTCGAATCACGCCCCCGCCGTAGGCGTTGAGGGTATGGGGTCCGACGTCGTTCCCAGGATTGCCGGTTGCGGAGGAGATCACGAGCGGACCGCGAACGTGCGTGACGCCCGGACCGAATCGCGCGTCGACGATTTCCAATCCCCCCAGGGCCTGGATGGGTTCCTGGACATTGACCACCTGTTGCCGGAATTGGATGGGCGTCTGGGCGATCAGGGATTTCAAGTCCCGCACTTCGATGGGCGCGGTGACTCCGGGGAGGTTGACGAGCAGTTCGTCGCCGACGCCTGGGCCGGGGAAGTGCTTCCAGGAGGTGCCGATCCCGGTGCCGGCGCCCACGAACGTTCCCGTGGCCTCGTTGGGGAAGTCGCGGAACAGGAATTCCCAGCGCATGGCCTGGACGTTCGGACCGCTGCCCGTCACGACATACTGGCCTGGGGGGAAGTTGGCCGGCGTGCGCAGGGTGAACCTGCGGCCGTTGGCACTGCGCGTCACCTGCAGGGGCGTGATTTCCACCGGCGGCCCGAACGCGCCGCTCGCGTCGGCGGGCCAGGCCCGCCGCGTCACCTTCCAGACATAAGTGTCCGCCAGAAATGTCTGCACGGGTTGATCGAAGCCAAACTCCAGCAGGTCGAGGATGCCCCCCACGCGCACGAAGTTTGCCGGCGGAAACACGTCGAGGACGCGCGCTTGGGGACCGACCAGGAACTGCCAGCGGATCGGGCGGCTCCGGATATTTCCCGCCGCGTCGGCCAAGCCGGCGCCCAGGGTCACCTGGTAGCGGCCCGTCACGAACGGCGCGGCTCCGTGGAAACGGATCGTGTTCTCACCGGCCAGCCACTGTACCTCTCCAGGCAGCACGACGTCGTCCGCAGTGTCGAATTTCCCGTCGGTCCCGGCGGTTCGCACCGTCATGGTCGCCGTAGTAACCGGCGTCACGACCGGTTCGTTGAAGATCGCGTGGACGTCGGTGATCACGGCAGTCGGGATCGTCGTCTCGATGCCAGGATCGGCCCGGACCATGAACGGGGGAGTGGCGTCTGATACGATGCGGGCGGTCAGGATGGCGGACTCCGAGGCGTTGCCGGCGGTGTCCACGGCTCGCGCGCGGAGCTGGATGGACGGGTTGGCCGGGGAGGTGGCAGGCATCCGTTGGAACACTTCGAACGGGTAGCTTTCGTCGCGCGCCACGACCGCGCCATCGATGAGGAAATCGACATACTGCACCGCAACGTCGTCGCTCGCGGTGGCGGTGATGTGCGCGAGGCTGCCGCCTTCGACCTGGGGCGGAGTCGCCGCCGAATCGACGCTGACGGAGACCGTCGGGGCCACTCCAGCGTTGTCCACATCGAGGAAATTCACCACGGACAGGCCCGCGGTGCCGTCGGCGACATATCCGCGCGCCCCGGCGATGGCCACGGCGTAGGCTTCGCCCGGGGTGACGAACGTCGTGACAAAGGCCGCATCAGTGCCCGCGGCTTGCAGACGGTACAGGGAGACATCGTGCGGCCCGACGGTGACGCTGTTCGGTCCATCGGCGGCCAGCATCCATCCGGTTCCCGTCAACGCCAGGTCGCGCCAGCCGTTTTGGGTGGATTGGAAATCCCTGACCAGGAACGGAACCGCAGGCTCGGAGACATCGAACACGTTGAAGCCTGAGGTGTGCTGGGCGTAGAGGAGGTCGCCCGCGAGGAAGAGCCTCCGAGGCCGTCCGCCCGCACCGCCGCTGCCCGCCGCGTCGAAGGTACCCACCAGTTCCAGGAAATCGGCGTCGCGGCAGACCGTAAGTTTGTTGTCGACCAACACGTAGACAAGCTCTCCGCGCACGGCGAGGCTGTCGCAGCTGCCGACCTGCAACACGCCGAGATCCGCGCCCGTGTTCAGATCGAGCCGGCGGAGCTGGGAGGCGAGATGAACCAGGACCGTCCGATCGCCGAACGCCACCGCCGTGGCGGACTTCAGGTCGGTCCGGCTCCAAAGGTTCCCGGGTGAAGCCGGTGTCGTGAGATCAAGCAATCGAACGGCGGCGCCTGTTCCAATCAGCGCCAGCCGGCCGCGCAAAGCCACCGCATCCGCTCCTTCGGACACGGTGGCGACCTGGACCGGGGTCTGCGGATTCGAGACGTCGACCACGGACACGCCGTTCGCGCAGCCCAGCAAAGCCAGCCCACTGTCCACCGCCACCGTATAGGCAAGCCCCGGAGTGGCGATGGTTCCCACCACACCCTTGGGCAGACCCACGCCGTCGAGTGGGTTGGTGCCGAGGGTGAGCTCCTGGCCGTCCTTGATCCCGTCGCCGTCGCTGTCCGCCTTGACCGGGGAGGTGCCCAACACGCGCTCCCCGAAATCGGACAGGCCATCCGCGTCGGCGTCGACGGGCGCTCCGAATTCCGCGCCGTAGAGGAGCGCGTACGGGATGTAGGTCCCTTGGCCCGCGTCCCTGGATCGAAAATACGCGGAGCCCCCGCGGCGGTGGATCGCGTCGTAGTAGCTGACCTCGTATCGCTGGTTGGGCGCGAGGATCAGATTCTCCACCGAGGCGATATCGTTGAGACGCCCCCGCTGGACGAAGCCCGTGTCCACCGATCGCAGCACAAACCAGGATCCGGGGCCGGGCAAGGGGCTGCCCGACCGCGCGGCGTTTTGCTCGTCAATAGTGTTTTGAATCGCCAGGTCAAACCGAGCACTCGCGGCGCCCACCAGACCGGTCAGAGCAAGCGCGCGGCCCGCTCCCGATGCGGGGTTTGCCACGGATGCAGTCGCCAATGCGGCCCCTTCTTCGCAGGACCAGCCGTTGGCTTCGCGGCAGTCGGCATAGTCGGCGTACGCCTTGTCCACCTTCTGTCCCAGCAAGACGACTCCGGCCTCGGTGTAGCTCTCCCTGAGTTCCGCGGTACGCTGCCACTCGTTAAAGGCCTCGGTGTAGAGGTAGTGAAGATGCCCGCACGGGTCGGGTTCACTGCACGGCGGATCCGGCTGGGGGCCGCAGTAGGGCGGACATCCCGGTGCGGGAGGTCCACCGCCGGGGCCGCCACCGCCGCTGCCGGGAGCCGTCCCGTGCCATCCCGGCTGTCGGATGCCCACGCCGGCGTCGCTGACCGCGAACTGGCCGTCGGCGCTGATCGTCATCGTGCCTTGCGGCTCCCATCGACCAGTGTCGTGGTTGAAGCTCCAGAGGACCGTGGTGGCGCCCGGCGGAAGTTTCACGCCGGTCTTGGGGTCGGGGAGGTTGGGAAACCTCACCGGCACCGGACGGTCGAAGTTGGCGCCGCCGTCAGTCTGAACGGTGATCACGAGCGGAAAATCCAGCCCGGGCGGCAACGGTTCGGGTAGGCGGTCCGGCGGAACGGGCGCGATGCCGACCTTCCCGCCGCGGGTGCCGTTGTCGCTGAAGAGGGAGTTGGCGGGAACGTTCACCTCCACCCCGGCCAGCGCCGGATTGGCCGCCACCACGCTGGGAGCAAAGGTGACCTTGGTCTCCTCGGTAGTGCTCACGCTCCTGAGCGCGTCACTCTGGATGAGGGGCAGGAAAATCTCCCCGGAGCCGCCCGCGAGATTGTTCGTCTTGCCTGGGACCGCCTCCCAGGCCTTGCCCACGAACGGGTAATACGCCCCGCCTGGCCATTGCGAACCCACGGCCGTCCGGCCGTCGACATGCACAAAGAACCTCCCCGCCGGCGCCGGCGAAAGAGTGAAGGCGCCCGTCGCATCGGTGGTGGTTCGGAGCGTCTCATCGGACCCGTCCACCGTGACGGTCACGTTCTCGAGCGGCCGATTCGAGCCGTCGGGATTCTTCTCGGAGGCGAACACCTTGCCGATCACCGCGGTGTTGGCGAGGCCGGCTGCCCCGGCCGTGGTGAACTCGAGGACGCGTGTGCCTCCCGGCTGACCATCGCCGTCGGCATCGAGCGCAACACCCGAGGGGTCGCGAAGACTCGTGGCGTCCAGGATCACGCGGACGCGCGCGCTGGCAGGAAGGTACTCCAGGTAAAAGAGCGTGGCGGTCCGGCGATCCGAGGAGAGCTCCGCGCGCGCGAGAATTCTGCGCCCACCGAACTCGGCGTGGAGCTCGTCGTCCGAGAGGACGACATCGGGGGCCAGCGGCGCGCTGAAGCGGAAGATGGTTTCCCGCGTGACGGCCACGCCGGATTCCCCCGCGGCCGGCGAAGTCTCGGAGACCATGGCGGCATTCCCTGCCCCCTGCCGCAGCCGATAAAACTGCGGACCGGCATCGACCGCCACCCGAACGCTGACGCGGTTGCCCTCGACGACGGGGGTCAGGGCCAGCGGCTCCCAAAGGATCGGGGCCTTCAAAGACGAGGCCCGTTCGACCACGAGCGCGGCGCCCAGGTTCGTCCAAGTCAGCTCGATTGCCTGTGGGGAAACCTGGCGGATCTCCACCTTGGGCGAAGGCACGGCAAGGGATGCAAGAGGAGTCGTCGCGGCCTCCCCGCTGTCGTTCATCAGCAACATCCCGACCACCAGGCCGAGCGCAGCCCATGCCCGCAGCATGGCGCGCCTCACATCCCATCGGGGGCCTTCACCGTCCGTGGACCGCAGCCCCGCAACCTGCGGAACCGGGCCCTTCAGCCGGTGCTCGTTGGCGGTCCCGCGCAGGAGAGTCAGCCGAGTGCTCACCTCGTACCGATACTGGGTCCAGGAAGAAGCGTCGACCCTGTTCACGAGAGTCCGCCCGGACGGCCTGACTGACCGGTTACGCAGACCCGATGGTCATGACGCCTGCCGCACCTTTCGACTCGCACAAGCTGCTGGGCGGCCGCTCGCCGGCGTTCGATAGGTGGCCGAACGACGCGCCACCAGTCTCATGAGGTGCCTGCCCAACCCAGCGGCCTAGTCGCAGCACGGGCCGCGGCCTGGCACGAGCGCGGAATCGTAGCCGAGGGGCTTTGGCACGCGCCGAAGAACCGGCCAGCGAGGGCAGCGTTCTCATCCAAATACCGGATGTCGTGACTTCACCCCGCGGTGACTCGGATTGCGCCCGATCTCACGGTCGATCCTTTCTGCGGATCCGTTCTTGGCCAATCCCTCAGAGCCCGTCCGCACCAAAATGTCCCGAGGACCGAACCGGGCGTCGGTGGAACCAAGGGTTTCTCACTGCTCTCTCGGTCCGTCGAAAAGGAACGTGTAGCTGGTCCCGTTTTGGTGATCGGGTCGGTTGGCGGTGGCCTGGAGGAAGGACACGTGGCCGTCGACAAAGACCGCGTTGCCCCAGCCGAGGGCGCCCGGTTTGTGCCAATAGGAGAACTGGAAGGGTCTTCCCACGGCGCCAGGAGCCTCGTCCTTCCAGCCCCAGCAGGAGAACGGAAAGCAGTTGGCCAGCACGGTCATGCTGGGCGAACGCACCTGGTTCTCCTTTTTCCCGTGCAGGCCTTTCTCGCCATTGGAATTGCCTCCGGCGTTGTAGAAATACGAGCAGCCGAAGGTATCGAAGAGCGTGGGCTTGCGGGTCCCGGACCATCGACCCGGCGTGGCGCCCTTGTCACTGGGGCAGCGGAAGACGCGAAAGACACCCTCATTGTCGTTGGTGCGCACCTTTCCGGCGACGGCGACGTAGCTGTTGACGAACCGGAAATCGGATTGGTACTCGGTCCCGCGCTTTCCGGCCCACGCGTTGTAGGAAAAGACCGGACCGTCGACATGCGTGGGGAACTTGTCCTGGAAATCGTCAATATAGAGGGCATTGGCGAGGCCGAGCTGACGGGTGTTGTTGGCGCAGGCGGCCCTCTGGGCGGTGGCCTTGGCCTTGGCGAGAGCCGGGAGCAGCATCGACGCCAGAATGGCGATGATGGCGATGACCACGAGAAGCTCGATCAGCGTAAAGGCGCGGGAATGAGGTGGGACCAGGCAGCGGGTAGGAAGGGAGTTCATGGCAGTCGGTTCTGCGTTGCTGGGGCCTGGCTCACCTCGATCGCGTCCGTCTACAGGAGCCAAATCCAAAACCCCTTGGCGTCCAGCGTCGTCGAAGAAACTCATGAAATGGACTGATGCGCAAGATTACTCCAGAGGCTCGAGGGTCGAGGGTCGCCTCGGTTCCTCGGCAGCATCATCCAGTGCTGGCCTCTGTTCCGCCAAAGGCTCCCCTGGGGGTCAGGTCAGACATTCGCCTCTTGAATCCGCAGGCTGGGACCTGCCCCGTTGTGACCCACTACCACTACACCGCCAATCGGAACTGAATCGATGCTCGCAACGGCAGGTCAGTAGTGCGTGATGTAGATCACCACCAGGACGGTGAAGGAATTGTTGATCGAACTGTAAAGGCAGCGTCCCGTGTTGTCGCCACTGCCCCCCGAGTTGGAGTCGCCATCGATCAGGCGATTCAGTGCGATGGCTTCCGCAATCGGCACGTCCGGAATGTAGGCTGTCACCAGCATCTGCCCGCTGGTCATGTCCTGGGAAGCAGGGTTCCGATCCAAATCGAAGTACCCGGCGATGGTGGTGAAGCTGGGATAGGAAGCGGATCCAGAAACCGTGGGGATCACGCCTACCGAACGGAGGTGAGTGCGTTTGGCGAGGCTGCTGGAGGCGTCCTGGTCCTGGAGTCCCAACGGACAGCGGAAGAGTTGCTCAAGGTACCCGCCGGCCACGAGATCAGCATCGAACCGCCCTTCGCGCACCGCCCCGTTCGTCACCCCGGTGCCCGATCGGTAGGGAAGCGAGGAGTTGACCGACAGGTAGTCTTCGGTGGCGGTCTTGAGGCCCGCCAGAGCCTGGGCGGCGGCGTTCACCTTGCCGCGGCCCATCACGGAAGCGACTCTCGGGACCAGGACCGCCGCCAGCACCGCAACGAGCGCCACCACGCCAATGATTTCCACCAGCGTGAAGCCGCCGGGGCCGGGGCCGTGGTTGCTCGGGACCTTGCCTTGAATCTGCATTCGGTCGGACCAGCCCTCCTTGCCCGCAGGAGCAGAGCGCCGGGGAGCCGCCTTTCCCAAGGGTTGACGGGCGGAATCCGTTGCGGCTTGAGAGATTTCGGTGGCGAATGTCGCGCCATCCAAGGCACCCACCGGGTCAGGTCATGACCTTGGACCTTTGAAATCGTATGCGATGACCTGACCCAGTTGGCCCCCCCATGCGTTCCAGCAATGAATCGAGCCCAGCGGCTTGGGCAAGAGCCGAAGAACGTGCCCGCGATGGCAGGTTTCGCATTCCAATATCGAATGTCTTCCCCCTTCTTTCTACTGGAACGCCGCGAGTGACTCCCATTCCCTTCCCCGTTCGCACCCCATGCACTAGTCACGCACTCCCAATCAACTCGCCATGTCTCCCTGCTTGTTTGGGCAACCGCTGGCTCGACCTCATCGACCCCGCCACCGCGGCTACTACACTCCCCCTTCTTTCACTTCGCCCCGCAACACGCTCCGACGGCGCGAATTCATGTTTGCTGTTAGCTGTCCTTCAATTGCCTAGCGCTGCGTCGCGGCGACAGGGCTAGGGGCAGTGCTTCAAGAGCCCGAGACGAGCTATTCTCAAGATGTCCCGACAAACGGCGGATGCGTTCTTGCCAAGGAATGCAGGGCGTGGCAATCACGGTCCCAATTACGAAGTTCTCATAGGATCGGCATCCGCAGTCTCTGCATTTCCACGAGCCATCGAGCGAGGAGGCTGTTCGCAAATATCTCTCTCATGAAACTACCCCCCCTCCCCGGCAGATCCCCCGTCCCCGACGGGAAGGGATGGCGTCCCATTGCAATGATGGACGAAGGACAGCTGCCGGCGACAATGATTCTCCTGTCCTGAACCCTGAGTCCATATCCATGATATGACAAGAAGCAGTATCCTGTTCTGGATCGCTTTGACTCTCTACCTTGAGGTCCCCGCGCTAGCGGGCGCAGGGTTCACAACTGGCCTGCTAACGCGCTCTGGCCGGCCTTCGGCGACCGCGGCTGGCGACTCCTTAGTTCCGATGATCAGTGGCGACGGTCGGTGGGTGGCTTTCCAGAGCAGTGCGGCGAATCTGGTGACCAATGACGTCAACCGAAGCGTTCTGGACGTCTTCGTGTACGAGATCGCAACGGGCGCCATACGTTTGGTGAGCCTGAACACGAACGGAACAAGCGCCAACAGTGCGAGTGAGTTGGCCGGCATCTCCCGGGACGGACGCCGCGTGCTGTTCGTCAGCCAGGCCACCGATCTCGTGCCCGCGGATGACAACGCGGCGTCCGACATCTTCGTGCGGGATTGGGACTCCGGGACAACGCTTCTCGTCAGTGCCA
>JADLFD010000313.1 GCA_020845805.1 Verrucomicrobiales bacterium
CCGGTCGACCTGCAGGATGGTTCCCCAGAGATGCGTCGGCCCCATCCGCCACACCACCGCCCACCGCTCGGCCCGCGGCATGGCATCCAGCACGATCCTCTGCTCGTCGAGGAGTCGGCGGACCTGATCATGGAAGATGGCGTGAAACGCCCACGCGAGCAGCACCACCGCCACGCCGATCCGCCACGTCAGCGACCACGCGCGCCGAAACCAGGATGCCCCAGGCGAAGGCTTCACTCCGTGCCCCAAAGGCCCTGGATATGAGCCAGGCCCTGTGGAATCAGCTCCGCCGGCGCCGACGGACTCAACTCCAGCACCTTCAAATGGTGCGGCTTCACGTAGGGCTTGAGCGCCGCGTAATCAATGGAGCCCGTGCCCGGAACCAAGTGGTCACGCCCCGGAAACGCCACATCATGAATATGGAATCCGAACAGCCGATCCACCAGCGACCCCACGTGCATGGCGTGGTGGATGAGGCCGAGGTTCTCCTTGATCTGCCCGTGGCCCGTGTCGTGCCAGTACCCGATGCAAGGTTGCTGGAACTGCCGGAAAAACAGTGGGAAATCGCTCTCGAACGGGATCTCCTCCACCGCCTCGCGGTTCTCAATGCCCAATTTCAGCCCGCGCTGGCTCGCTTCGTCCGCGAGCGCGTTCAGGAAGGCGTAGGCGGCATCGACGTGCGGCTCCTTCCGCGCCTCGCGCTTCTCCAACGCCTCTTCCAGCAGTTTGGCGTACTTGGGCGTCTCGCGCTTGCCCTCCTCCACCATCTCCACCAGGCGGTCGGTGTAATCCTTCATCTCCACCGCCCCCATGTGCAGCACCACCAAATGCGCCTTCAGCCGTGCCGCGGTGTCCAGGGTCTTGAGCGAGTGCTTCCAGGCGTTGTCGCGTTCGCGCCGATCCAGCGCCGTGAACTTGAAGATGTTCGGCGCGGGATAGTGGATCCCCATTGGGAGGGGACAGAAATTGTGCAGGGACGATATCTTGATCTCGCCCGCCTCGACCGCCTCGATGATCCCGGGCAGCAAGCCCAGACGGATGCCGTGGCTCAACTCGGCATACTCGAAACCCATCGAGCGAATTTCCTGGAGCATCTGCCTGCCGCACGTGTGGCGGCCCGAATTCCAGCAGCTCGAGAGCGAATACATGAGGGGAGGGGATCGGGGAAGAGGACGAAACGAAGCCCGGGGAAAACAACAGGCGGCCTGCGATCGCCGGTTGCCCGGCAAACTCGACAGGCCGCCTGCCCGTAAATCGTTACAGGTCGGCGTAACGCGCGCTGAGCATCGCGTTAAAGCGCGCGACCTTCAGCTTGCGTCGGCGGCGTTCGCTCGGCTTCTCATAATGGCGATGATTTCTCGCCTCTTTCAGAATGCCTTCGCGATCCACCTTCTTCTTCAGGCGCCGTAGCGCCTTTTCGACGGGTTCACCTTTCTTGAGTTTGATCTCGGTCACGCAGAGTCACTTCCTTTCCCGACCTTGGCCCCTCATTGCTCGCTCACGCTCACACGCGGGTGCCGCTCCGGTCAAAATAGGCCGAGAGACTAGGCGCCCCTCCCCGCCAGTGTCAATCAGCCGGCTCGGATCACGGATGACAATCGGCGCACCCCTTCCCGGATCCGCTCCGGATTCGTGTGCGAATAGTTGAGCCTCAAGGTGTTACTAGCCTTCTGCTCCACCCAGAACTCGGCCCCCGGAACGAACGCCACCCCCACTTCCAGCGCCCGGCGCAGAAGTTTTTCCGCACATTCCCCCTCCGCCAGCCGCACCCAAAGGAACATTCCGCCCTCCGGCCGGTTCCAGGTCACCCCGGGTAGGTCGGCTTCCTCCAGGGACCGGATCATGGCCTCGCACCGCTCCTGATACGCCGTCCGCAACCGGGGCACCTGGCGCTCCAGGGTGCCCCGCTGGACCAGCTCCCAAACCACCGACTGCGCCAGCGTCCCAGGGTGCAGATCCATGCCCTGGCGCACCGCCACCATCCGTTCCACGACCTCCTCAGGTGCCACCACCCAGCCCAAGCGCAGCCCGGGTGCGAGCACCTTCGAGAAGGTCCCGATGCGCACGACGTTCCCCCCACCCCTCCCCAGCCCGGCACGCTCGGCATCCATCGACCACAAACTCGGCGGAGTGTCCCCCTGGAATCCCAGGTCGCCATAGGGATCATCCTCCACGAGGGCCACCCCCTCCGCGCGCGCTTGCTCCACCACACGCCGTCGCGTCTCCCGCGTCCAGGTGGCTCCCGTCGGGTTCTGGAAATTCGGGTTGGCGTAAAAAACTCGGGGCGGTCGACCAAACGCCCGGCCGCTCTTCACCCGGGTCCACCCTTCCGGACCGGTGGCACACGGGGCGAACCCGGCGCCCACCCCCCGCCACGCCGTCAGCAGAGCCAGGTAGGTGGGATCCTCGACCCACGCGACCTCTCCGCGGTCCAGGAGACATCGGCCCACCAAGTCGAGCGCCTGCTGCGCGCCCTGGGTAATCAGCACCTGCCCGGGATCGACCCGCACCCCACCCCGCGACTCACGGAGGGCGATCCATTCGCGAAGCTCGGGGAACCCCTCGGATTCCCCGTACTGCAACGAGCGGGAGGGACGGTCGGTCAGGACCCGCACGCAGGCGTCGCGCACTTCCTCCACCGGAAAGAGCTCGGGCGCGGGCAATCCGCCGGCGAACGAGATCATGTCCGGACGCGCGGTGAGCTTGAGTAGTTCCCGGATGGCGGAACGCTTCGCCATCCGGGCGCTCTGGGAGTAGCGGGTAGGCCAGTTCATAAGGTGACCAGCGTGATTCCCGTCGAGGGCAGCGCCCAATACTTCGTGGTTCGCTCTGTGATGCCGGTGCGGCATGCTGCGGCAGTGGAACTGCGGCACCTGCGATACTTCGTCTGTGTGGCAGAGACGCTGCATTTCACCCAGGCCGCGGCGCAACTGCACGTGGCGCAGCCCGCGTTGAGCCGCCAGATCCGCCAGCTCGAGGAAGAACTCGGCGTGGCGTTGCTGGAGCGGAACCGAAGGCGGGTCGAACTGACGCCGGCCGGTCGCACCTTCCTTCTGGAGGCTCGCAATGTCCTCGCGCAAAGCGCCCAGGCGGTCAGGGCGGCGCAGACCGCCGCCCATCCCCACCGCGGCACCCTGCGTGTGGGTTATGTCTGGGGCTTGTTTCACACCACCCTGCCCCGCTGGGTCCACGCCTTCCGCAGTGGCGCCCCGGAAGTGTCGGTCCACCTCTTCGACCTCTCCGCCACCGAACAACTGATCGAGCTAAAGCAGGGGCGAATCGATCTGGCCTTCCTGGGCTTCGAGGAGGGGACGTCGGCCGATGACTTCGCGCGCCAGACGTTGGGCTCGTGTGCCTTTGTGGCGGCGGTCCCGGCCGGTCACCGCTTGGCCCGTGCCCGGCGATTGAAACTGTCCGACCTGGCGCGCGAGATGTTCTACAGCATCTCGGAGGACACGTATCCGGGGGCGGCTCGACGCGTGCGCGAAGCGTTCGATGCCGCGGGCTTCGCCCCACGCGTCGTGCAGTCCGCAGCGCGTGGTCACACGCTCCTCGCGCTGGTCGCCGCGCAATGCGGCGTCGCGCTCGTTCCCGAAACCCTGGCGGCGCTGCCCCATCCGGGCGTGGTGCTGAAACCCATCCAACCCGCCCCTGTCGGCACCCTCGATGTGGCCTGGAGTTCACGCCGGCCCCACGCCCTTCGAGACGCCTTTGTGGCCCGCCTGCCCCACGCCCGCTGACCCGGTCGGCCGCATGGCGCGACCCGGCACGCGCGTCCGCTCACTCCACTGCGGTCCGGACCCGATAGAACCGGGCCTCGTCGGCGCCCGGTGCCGGCTCCTGAAAGATCAGTGCTCCTGCGCCGGCCCCGCCGGGAGCCACGAGCTTGCGCACCGACAGCCACCGCGCTTCGGCGAGATTGGTGCACACCTGGAGCACGTACGCCGCTCCGGGGGATCCCACGCCCCGGATCTCCACCTGGGAGACACCGGATCGGACGACCTCCAGCGCGGGAGCCCCGCGGTCCACGGTATTGGCACGACCGGGCGTGCCGCCCACCACCAGGCTGGCGCGCCAATTGGAAGGCTGCCCGAACGACACCCCAGTCGCGCCTTCATCCAGCGCGGTCAGCGAAAACCCGCCCCCGTCCGTCGTCCGATACCAATCCGGCGAATAGGTCAGCGTCTGGATCGGTTCCCCCACCGGCCCCGCCAGGTTCAGGGTCCCGCCTTCGTCCGGGAGCTCGGGAGAAAACTCTCCCGCCAACCGGAAATCGCCCAGGCCCCAGGCCGGACGCGACCGCACCACCACCACGCGTTCCCCGGGAATCAACACCCCGGCGTCGGGCGGGAACCGGAACTCCACCGCCCCCGAGAGGCGCACGCCGGCCAGGGTCTCCACGACGTCACCCACGTTGCGCAGTTCGATGAACTCCCGCGCCGAGGGATCGTCGGGGCCGGTGCCCGGATCGGGCCAGCGCGCCGGACGATACATCACCTCGGTGATGGCCAGCCGCGGAGTGCGGAACACGTAGACCGCGGAAAAAGGCGCGCTCCAGTTGGTCCCGGATCGCGAGCGTGCCACGACGTGCGCATTGGTGAGGAGGCTCACCGGTGCAGAATACGCCACCGCCGCGGCGGACAGCACCCCGCCGCGCTGGCGGGGGTCCGTGCCATCGGTCGAGTAATAGAGCGAACCACGCCGTGGTTGAAGGGTCAGAGTCAGGGGCTCCGTGAGCGCGCCTCCCGGATGGCTACCCACCGGGGGCGCGATGAACTGGGAATCCATCCACGAAGCGCGGTGGGTCACCCAGGTCTTGAGCCAGTTGATCTCCGCCTGCCACGTGGGCGCAATGTACCAGTTGGGCCAGACGTACTGGCCCAGGATGCGCCAGCGCGTGAAATTGCGCGCCTGCGCGCCCCGCACCTGACCGGCCAGATCGTCCACCAACCCGCTCAATGCGACGTTGCTGAAGGGGCCGGACCGGATCTCGAACCAACGGTCCGCATACTCCTGCCGGAAGTCGGTATCCTCGAACAACCGCCGCAGCCACGTGTACCCGGAGTCGCCCACGGTCTGCCAATACCATCCGTTGGTCCGCCACCCATCGAGGTAGTTGGCGTTGCCGAACGTCAGGTTGTAATCCCAGACGGGACCCATGTTCAGCCGGCCGTTGCGGTCCTTGTGCCAGAACGTGCTCAGCCGGTAGCCGTCGATGTTCTTTGCCGACTCCACCAGCAGCTGGTGGTCGATGAACGAACCCGGATCCAGGTACTTCCGATACCCGTTCGCGGGATCCCGCCAGCTCGCGCCATACAGCGTGCGCTCCATCTCCCCGAGCCAGGTCCGGATCCAGGTCCGCTGCGTCGTTCCAATCTGGGTGCGCTTGGGATCTTCGATGCCCAGTTCAACGCCCCGAGTGGTGGTGAAGACCTGGTCGTTGCCATCGAACCGATCGCGCTTCAGCAGATAACCACCCGAGATGTCCGGCGCCAGCAGATCATCCGGTTCCATCCCGGCCACCGCCACCCGGTGGTCGGCGATCTTGAGCTTCTCCACCAGGACATAGATGCCCTGATAATCGGCGCTCTCGAGATCGGTGTTCCCCCGGTTCACGTACAACTCGACGAACCGGGTCCGCGGCGCGTAGCGCCCGATCCGCCGGCTCAGCTCGTAGGCCAGCACATCCCGGATCAAGGACTTGTCGGTGTACGGCGCATAAAGCACCCAATCCGAATCCGACGGCAGCCCCAGCACGGGCGCAGGTCGATCGAGTCCGGACTCGTCCTGGAGCTCGAGGGCGTAGGATTTCTTCTCGAACCCGGCGGAGCTCGACCCTCGAATCTCCATGCCCCCGCGTGATTCCAGCGTCGGCATGTGAGACAAGCTGGCGAAGCCCGTCACCGGATCGGGCTCCCGGAAGGCGACGTAGGCCGGGTTGCGCACGGACTCCGTCAGGCTGCGCGAGAACAGGTTGACCACCACGAGCGGAAGGTCGGAGTTCAACGCGCGCACGTTGGCACCCAGGCGCGTGAACGCGGCCCCGGCCACCGGGCTGGGCGCCAGACCGGGGACGAAGGCGCGCGCGCGCAGGAGCCGAGTGCCTTCCACGCGAATGGGCGAGGTGTACACGGGGGAGTTGGTCGTGGGCAGGGATCCGTCCAGAGTGTAGTGCGCCACCGCCCCCACCGGGGTGACCACCAGGGTGACGTCGAAGGGATCCACGAACGTGCCTCCGCGCGGCGAAAACTCCGGAGCCAGGGCCGGAGGTCCCAGGCCCGGGCCGTTGGTCGCCCCCGGCGTCGGAGGCATCAGGTACCCCTCGCGCAAACCGCCTTCCCCGCCTCCAGCCCCGTAGGCCAGGTCGGGAGATTGCGCCGGATACGCAGGCTCGAACGACGAGGCCACCGTCCGCCCATCGGACGCCACCAAAGCCAGGTACTCGCCGCCGGCGGAGAGCTTGAAGTTGGTGTGCAGCGCGGCCGCGGGATTGGTGCGGTCCTTGCCAGAGGCAAACACGATGCTGAACTCGCCCGGAGCGAGGGTGACCGCCGGAAAACGCCACTTGGTGGGCTGCGCTCGGGAGTCGGTGAGATACCAGCCTTCGAGGGACGCCGGCTCAACTCCGCGGTTTTGCAGTTCGATCCAATCCACGGCGTGCCGGTCGCCATCCAGCAGCCCGGTGGCATTCGCCGCCACCAACTCGCTGAGCACCACCTGGGCCCGCACCCCGGGGGACAGGCTCAGCGTCAGGAGGAGGAACAGGAACCGGAACAGGCCTTCGGACGCGCGCGGGACTCGAACGGCGACCCGGTCCACCCCCGGTCTGCTTCCGGTCGCCCAGCGGAAGAATCGCGCGGCTCGTTCCTCCATGGGAACCTTAACCCGCTCAGACCGTCACCGCGCGTGCGAAGACATCCACACGCGCCGGGGGCAGGTTTCGCCACACCAACGAGGACGCCTCCCGGGCGAAGCCGCGGGGGATCTGTCGCCCCACCAGGGCATAGGTGAACTGGATCCAGCGGCCCCCCGAGCGAAGCACGCCGCCAATCTCCTTCAGGATGGAGTGCACCTGCTTGGGCGGAAGCGAACGCAGGGGGAGACTCGATACGATGTTGATCCGGGCCCCCCCGGTGCCGAGGTGGCGCAACAACCGACGGAGATGGACCGCGTCGCCGCAAACCACACGGATCCCGGGGAATCGCGCCCGCAGCAGATCAGCCAGGGCGGGAGAACGTTCGATGGCGATCAGTTGCCGAGCCGGCACCCCGCGCGCCAACAAAGCCTCGGTCACCGCCCCCGTTCCCGCTCCCAGTTCCACCACCAAATCCTCCACGTCCTCCATCACGGTCATGCGGGCCATGCGCCGAGCCAGCGCGGGAGAACTCGGGAAGACCGCCCCCACTGCGCGAGGATTCGCGAGTGCTTCCTTCAGGAATACAGCCCATTCCTTCGAAGCGTTGGCAGTAGAGCCATTCAAGAGCGGACGAATGAGGACGGAGTGTGACGGTCCTTCGTTCTTTTGTAAACAGACACGACAA
>JADLFD010000314.1 GCA_020845805.1 Verrucomicrobiales bacterium
CCGACCACGAGAGGGAACCAGAGCACGGCGATGACGAGTCCGAGGACGACAGAGCGCCAGGCTTCGGCGAAGACATCCAGGCTGTAGACGAGGAGCCAGACCAGGGCCATGCCGAACATGGCGACCATGGGGGTCATGAGCACGAGGAGGTTCTCCGAATTGACGCGTGGGAGGTCGGTGGAGAGGTAGGTGCGGGAGAGGATTTGGGCGAGGCTGAGGGCGGCGAGTGCGCCGACGGTGAACCAGCGCAACTGGGCGCGGGAGCGGTCGACGAAGGGGACGAGGAGCCCGGCGAGGAAGAACGCGGTGAGCCAGGAGCCGCCGAGTTGGGGGAGTTCCTCGCGCAGCACCTGACTGGCGCCGAGGAAGGATTTCCGCACGATATCGTCGCGGCCGACCTTGGAGACGTCGGCATCGAGGGAGCGGGTGAGCCAGTTGTCGGTGAACTGGGAGGTTTCCTGCGCGAGGCTGTAGGGGGCGATGCCGAAGGGATTGCCGCAGATCTGCCAGTTGCGCGCGAGCCAGGGAGAGATGGCGAGGAGGAAGACCACGCCGGCGACGACGGGCAGGATGGCGCGGCGGCCGGGGAATGAGGCGATGAGGTAGACGACGACGGGGATGATCATGACCCCGAGGGCGTAGCGCGTGAGGCAGAGGGCGGCGCAGAGCAGTCCGGCGATGGCGGCGAGGACGATGGCCACGCCGAGGCCCTGGATGGGGTCGCGTCGGGAGCCGGCGGACAGACCGTACAGGATGTTGGCGAGGAGCATGAAGAGCACCAGGCAGAGCATGGTGGGGAGGCCGGAGCCGCTGAACTGCCAGAGCACCTCGCTGCCGAGCATGGCCAGGGCGGTGAGGAGGCCGACTTTGGGTTCGAAGAGTTTTCGGGCGAGGAACCAGGTCAGGGCGATGGAAAGGAAGAGCATCGCCTGATTGAGGACGGTGATGAGGAAATCGGGTTGGTGGCGACGGAACTGGCCTTCCTTGGGGGAGGGGATTTGGTGGTCGAACAGGCCGGGGATTTTCATGACCCCGGCGATGAGGAGCGGGTAGAGGGGCGGGTTGGCGAGGTCGGGATGTTCGCCCTTGATGAGGGGATCGCGATCGGGGCGGTGATCGCGGATGACGGCCATGCTGAGGGGGCGGATATAGCGGGTGGTGAAGCCGCGGCCCTCGGCGATGTTGCGACCGACTTGGGCGGCGTCCATGGCCTCCTCGGTGCGGAAGTTCTGGAGTTCGCGCAGGTCGTAGAAGATGGCGATGGTGATGACCGCGAGGAGGAGGGCGACGACGCGGAGGTAGCGTGCGCCGGAGCCGACTTCGAGGGCGTGGATGAGTTCCTGGAGGCGTGGCATGGGTCAGAATCCTTCGAGCCGGTATTCGTGGAGTTTGCGGTGGAGCGTGCGCCGACTGATGCCGATGCGTTCGGCGGCTTCGGTGCGATTGCCTCCGGTATCGCGGAGGGCCTGGATGATGAGTTGTTTCTCCGCCTCCTGCACGGTGAGACCGCCGGCGGGAGTGGGAGCGGGGGTGGAGGTGGAGGTGGAGGCGGGCGAGGTGTGAAAGTCGGCGTGGGTCTGGGGGGAGGTGGGCGAGGAGGTGCCGAAGGGGTGGGGCCCGGGGCTCGTGTGGGCCCGGGGTTGGCGCACCTCGGGAGGCAGATCACGCAGACCGATGTTTTCGTGACGGGAGAGGACCACGGCGCGTTCGACGGCGAAACGCAGTTCGCGCACGTTGCCGGGCCAGGCGTGGGACATCATGGCTTCGAGCGCCTCGTTGCTGAAACCGTTCAGTTTTTTCCCGTTGGCCTCGGCGAATTCGCGGAGGAAGGTGTTGGCGAGGAGGGGGATGTCGGAGGGGCGTTCGCGCAGGGCGGGGAGGATGATTTCGACTACGCGCAGGCGGTAGTAGAGGTCTTCGCGGAAGCGGCCGTCGCGGACCATGGCGTGGAGGTCGCGGTGGGTAGCGGCCACGAGGCGCACATCGGCGACGAGGGTTTTGCTGGAGCCGACGCGTTCGAAGGTGCGGGCGTCGAGGAAGCGCAGGAGTTTGACCTGCACGGTGGCGTCGATCTCGCCGATTTCGTCGAGGAAGAGCGTGCCGCCCTGGGCTTGTTCGAAGCGGCCGATGCGGCGTTCGTGGGCGCCGGTGAACGCGCCCTTCTCGTGTCCGAAGAGTTCGCTTTCGAGCAGGGTGGGGGCGAGGGCGCCGCCGTGGACGATGACCAGGGGGCCGCGGGCGCGCGGGCTGAGCTGGTGGATGGCGCGGGTGACGAGCTCCTTGCCGGTGCCGCTTTCGCCGCGGATGAGGACGGTGGCGCGGGAGTCGGCCACTTGGCGCACGGTTTCGAACACCTCCCGCATGGCGGCGGACTCGCCCACGATATTTTCGAGTCCGAAGCGGACGTCGAGTTGGCGATGGAGCGCGGTATTTTCGGCTTCCAGAGATCGGGTGCGGAGGGCCTTGTCGATTTTCAGTTCGAGCAGGTCGATATCGAGTCGACCTTTGGCGATGTAGTCATCGGCGCCGCGTTTCATGGCTTCGACGATGGTTTCGTCGGAGCCGTAGGCGGTCATGAGGATGCAGACGGGGGGTTTGGCGAGGGATTTGGCGCGGTCGATGAGGCGGAGGCCATCCTCCTTGGGCAGGCGGAGATCGGTCAGCAGGACGTCGAAGCGTTCGCGTTCGAGCATCTCGAAGGCGGAGGCGGCGTCCTCGGCGACGTAGACATCGAACTTCTCCTCCAGCGCGAGGCGGAGGCCGTCGCGGGTGGTTTTCTCGTCGTCGACGATGAGGAGGGAGGCGGACGTCATGACGTCGGGGGGGAGTGGGGGAGGAGTCGGACCTGGGTGGGTCCGGGGAGCCAGATACGGAAGCGCGTGCCGCGGTTGAGGTGACTTTCGACGTCGATGCGGCCGTGGTGGGAGCGGACGATGCGCTGGACGATCATGAGGCCGAGGCCGGTGCCCTTTTTCTTGGTGGTGTGGAAGGGTTTGAACAGCTGGTTCATGGTTTCCTGCGGGATCCCGCCGCCGGTGTCGCCGACACTGAACCAGTGGCCATCGGCGTGGGTGCCGGAGGCGAGGGTGAGGAGGCCGCCGCGGGTCATGGCCTGCATCGCGTTGCGGATGAGATTCACCAGCACCTGTTTGATCTGGTCGGGATCGAAATAGGCGGGGGGCAGGCGGTCGGCGAGTTCCTCGGCGACGAGGAGTCCGCGGTTGTCGAGTTCGGGGCGGAGCAGGTCGAGGGTTTCGCGGACGGTGGCGTTGAGTTCGGCGGTGCGTTGTTTGGGGGCGCTGGGGCGAAGGGCTTGGAGGAACTGGCTGACGATGTAGTCGAGCCGGCCGATTTCGCCGCGGGCGACGCCGACGAACTGTTCGAGTTTGCCCACGGAGCTGAAGGCGGCGTGTTCGGCGTCGAGCGGGGCGGGGCGACCGCGCGGGGTGCGCTGGCCCTGGCTGCGCAGGGTGGTGAGTTCGCGGCGCAGGCGGCGCAGTTCACGGTCCATGAGTTGGAGGTGAATATTGAGCGCGTTGAGCGGGTTGCCGATTTCGTGGGCGAGGCTGGCGGCGAGGAGGGTGAGGGCCTGGATGCGTTCGCTTTCGACGGTTTCGAATTCCTTCTGCCGGGCCTCGGTGGCGTCGTTGAGGATGAGGGCGAGGCCATTGCTTCCGGAGGCTTCGCCGTCGATGGGGGCGGCGAAGAGGCGGAAGAAGCGCGGGCGGGGCCAGGTGACTTCGAATTCCTGGCGCACGACGGGAGTGCCGCCTTTCTGGTCCATGGCCTTGAGTTTGGCGAACTCGAGTTCGGGGAGGAGTTGCTGGATGGGTTCGCCTTCGGCGCGCGCATTTTCGCCGAGGCCGAGGAGCCGGCGCGCGCTTTGGTTGAGGTAGATCACCTTGCCTTCGTCATCGGTGACCACGATGCCGTCTTCGACGATGTTGAACACCGTCTCGAGGAGGCTGCGTTCCTCGGCGAGCCGGCGCATGAGGGCGCGGACATTGTCGGCATCGAGCCGCGTGAGGCGGCCGAGGACCTTGTCGACGAAACTGGTTTTGACGGACGCCATGCGCGGGGCGGAACTGCTGCCGTGGGCGCGGACTAGAGCCAGCCTTTGCGACGGAAGTAGCGGAAGGTGAGCGCGGTGGTGACGACGGTGAGGAGGATGGCCCAGAGGTAGCCGTAGCGGGATTCGGTCTCGGGCGTCTTAAAATTCATGCCGTACCAGGTGCCGACCAGGGTGAGCGGGGTGGTGATGACCGTGATGAGGGTCAGGAGTTTGATCACCTCGCCGGTCTGGTGGCTCGACATGTTGACGTACACTTGCAGGACGTTGGTGAGGGAGTCGGCGTAGGACTGGGCGCGTTCACCGATGGTGAAGAGGGCGTCGTAGACGTCGCGGTAGTAGGGAACGAGGTGGGCCCGCACGAGTTTGAATTCGCCGCGGGCGAAGCGGGCCAGCACCTCGCGTTGCGGGCCGATGATCTGGCGCAGGTGGAGCACTTCCTTCTTCACCTGCATGATCTGGGGGATGATTTCGCGTCCGTGATTCTCCAGCACGCGCTGTTCGAGTTCGGCGATCTCGTAGGCGAGTTCCTCGAGGGCCGGTTTGTAGTTATCGACGATGGCATCGAGGAGCGTGTGCGCGACGCGGTCGGGCGCACGGGCGACGTGCACGGTGCTTTTGCGGCAGCGTTCCTCGACCATGGCCACCGATTTCATGGGGGTGTTGTGGTAGGTGACGAGGTAGTTCTTCCCGAGGAAGAAGTTCAGCTCGGTGGTCGCGAACACGCCGTCGGTGCGGCTGTAGTCGACCGCATGGATCACCATGAAAAGGTAGGGTGAGTAACGATCCTCCTCCTTGGGAAAATACTCTTCGACCTTGGGCGACGGGGATTCCGCGACGCAGTCCTCCACGGAGAGCGGATGGAAGTGGAACAACTCGTCCAGCACCATATGGGCCTCCGCCGCGGTGGCGGCCTCCAGGTCCACCCAGAGGAAAAGATTGGTGTCGGAAAGGAGGGTCGGCATCAGGAAATGCGGGATGTCCTGACTGTGCAGCCGGCCCTGGGTGGTGAACGCGAACGACCTGATCATTCCAAACGATGGCCAAGTCCCGCCGTCGGGCGTGTGCCAAGATGGCGCGATGTTAGGGTACGGCGGCGGAGTGGCAAGCGGCTTCCCGGAAAGCGGATGGGAAAATCCGCGACGCCGCGTTTCCTTTGCGGCGGTTGGGGTGGGGGCGGTGAGGCGCGGGGATCAGCGCAGGAAGGGGAGGCAGGCGAGGCCGGCGGCGGCGGTGGTGCCGAGCACGGTCAGGATGCGGCGGCGGAGGGCGGGGGAGCCGAGGGAGGCGGCGAGGCCGGCTTTGACCAGGGTATTGCTGACGCAGCCGACCACGATGGCCACGGTGGCGAGCTCGGGGGTGAGTGAACCTTCGCGCGCGCCATCTGACATGGAGATGGTGATGGCATCGACATCGGTGAGCCCGGCGATGGCGCTGATGGCGACGACGCCTTGAGTGAGGTCGAGTTGGGTGGCGGCTTTGACGAGGAAGGTGACTCCCGCGTAGAGGAGCGCGAATTTGACGGCGATCGACAGGTTGAGCGGGTTGCTGAGTCCACTGGATTCCATGGCGCCGGAGGCGGGGGGGCGCGAGAGACCGACGCGTGCGGCGTAGAGGAGTCCGGGGAGCAGCATCACGACCACGGGCAGCCAGAGGGTGTGTCCGAGGGCGGGGCTGATGGCGAGGGCGATGCAGAGCACGCGGACGAGCATGACATTGCAGGCGAGCAGCACGGCGAGGGCGTACTGGCCGGCGTTGGCGGGGTCCTCCCGACTTTTGCGGCTGAAGGCGAGGGTGGTGGCGGTGCTGGAGGCGAGTCCACCGATGAGCCCGCTGAGCGTGATACCGGCGCGGCTGCCGAGCACGCGGATGAGCAGGTACCCGAGGAAGCCGAGTCCGGAGATGAGCACCACCATGAGCCAGGTGGACCATGGATTGAAGGCGTCGTAGGGGCCGAAGCTGCGGTTGGGCACGAGGGGCAGGATGACGCCGGTGATGGCCACGAACTGCAGCACGCTGCGCACGTCGTGGGCGGTGAACGCGCGCGTCCACTGGTGGATGGGTTGCTTGAGGCCGAGCAGGAGCAGGGTCATGGCCGCGGCGAGCACGGCGCCGGGGCGTTCCTCCCAGGCGACGAGGGCCCCGACGAAGAACGTGATCAACGCGGCGCCGGGCGTGGTGTAGCCGGTTGAGGGGTTGTCCCGTCGCGCGAACTGCGTGGTGGCCAACAGGAGGGCCAGGGCGCCGAGGGCGGCGAGCAGGGCTCCGCGGGTATGATGGAGATCGGCGTAGGCGGCGAGGCACCCGAGCATGGCGAAGAGCGAGAACGTGCGCAGACCGGCGAACTCCGGATCACGATCGCTGCCGTGCTGGCTTTCCCACTGTCGGATCAGCCCGATCAAGGCTCCCAGGCTCGCGCTGAGCAGGAGGGATTCGGCGGGTTCAGGCATGGCGACGCCTGAAGGTATCCGGGAAGGGGGAGTCAGGAAAGAGTCCCGGGGTGCGCGTTGACACCCGGGGGGGTGGGGTTAGTTTTCGCGCCGAACTTTGCCCCGCCAATCCTGATGAATCCTATCTCGTTTTCCTCCTGCGGTCGCGGTCGCGGTCGCGGTCGTTCAGCCCGGCTCGTCTTCACGGTATCGGTCCTGACGTTGGCGGCGCTGAGGGCGCCGGCCGGGGACTGGCCGCATTGGCGTGGGCCGGCGAGGAATGGCATTTCGGCGGAGACGGAGTGGGCGTCTCAGTTCTCGGCCGAGGGACCGAAGGTGTTATGGAAGGCGAAGGTGGGGATGGGTTTTGCCTCGGTGAGCGTGGTGAACGGCCGCGCGTACACGACGGGCAATCAAGCGGACAAGGACACGGTGTACTGTCTTGATGCCGCGACCGGGAAGGTCATCTGGCAGCATTCCTATGCCGCGCCGCTCGACGCGAAGTACTACGAGGGCGGCACGAGTTCGACACCGACGGTGGAGGGTGGGTTGGTGTACACGCTGAGCAAGCGCGGGGTGGTTCATTGTCTGGAGGCGTCGACGGGTGCGGTGCGCTGGACGAAGGACGTGGCGGCGGAGGTGGGGGCGAAGATGCCCACTTGGGGGTACGCGGGTTCGGTGCTCATCGACGGGTCGCGCGCGGTGCTCAACATCGGGACGCACGGCGTGGCGGTGAACAAGGCGACCGGCCAGGTGCTTTGGAAGACCGGCAACGGGGAATCGGGGTATTCCACCCCGCTGCCGTATGAGTACAAGGGCACCAAGGCGTATTTGATTTTCGCGGCGAAGGAGTTGGTGGCAGTGCGCGCCGATTCGGGAGGCAGGATCTGGAGTCATCCGTGGGAGACGAGCTACGACGTGAACGCCGCCGACCCGGTGGTGGTGGGGCCGGACCGACTGTTCATCGCTTCGGGGTACAACCGGGGCGGGGCGTTGCTCGACGTTTCCGGGGACAAGCCGAAGGTCGTGTGGGAGAACAAGAACATCCGCAGCCATTTCAATCCTGCGGTGCTGCACGACGGGCATTTGTATGCCATCGACGGCGACGTGGGTAAGGCGCAGTTGCGTTGCGTGGAGGTGACCACGGGCAAGCCGTTGTGGACCTTCAAGGATACGAACCACGGGGCCATCGCCCTGGCGGACGGCCGGCTGATGGTGATCAGCGAGAAGGGCGAGCTGATGCTGGGCGCGGCGAAGCCGGAGGCCTTCAAGCCGGAGACGCGCGTCCAGGTCTCGGGTGGC
>JADLFD010000315.1 GCA_020845805.1 Verrucomicrobiales bacterium
CTCGAAAGCGACTACGACCAACCCGACGCCGCGCGTTTCAAGGCACTGGTGCCCCCGCACCTCCGCCACGAATTCGCGCCCCACGTGCGCGGGGCCTGATCGCATTGCCGAACCCCGACCCCTGGAGTTCCGCCATTCTCGGCGGCGTTCGGACGGAGATCTTCACGCGGCGGCGGTGACATTCATCGCTTACGTCGCGGCGCGACGTCCCGACGGTTGCCGTGGACTTCAGTCCACGGTTCCAGGCTCCCAAAACATTGCGTCGCGGAGCGACGCCTGACTCCACCCCTTCCCCGACTCCGCCCAAGCGTCGCTCCGCGACGCCTGGAGTTTGGCCATTTTTCTGGACTCATTCGACCCGATCGGCCATGGTTTGAGCCGACGTGAGTGATTTGGTGATTCAGGGGCGGCGCGTCAGCGCCAAGGACCTGGCGCAGATCCGCGATCTGATTGCGCGGGCTGTGGCCCCCCATCGGAGTAGCCTTTCCCGGTTGATCTGCGAGCTCTGGAACTGGCGCACCCCGGGCGGGCGCCTCAAGGACATCGCCGCCCGTTCGCTTTTGCGCAAGCTCGACGAGCGCGGTCTGATCACGCTGCCGCCCCGACTCACCCGCAAGCACGCCGGCCAGTCCACCCCCGGCCCAACACCTCGCGTTCCCCCCGTTCAGCCGCGGTCGTGGGCCGAGGCGCTCCCCGATTCCATCCACGCTCCTTTGGCAGAACTGCGTCCGCTGCGGATCGATCGCGTCGACACCCCCGAACAACGCAGCCGCGCCTTCGCCGCCCTGCGTGCCCATCACTATCTTGGCTTCAGCCGCTCGGTGGGTGAGAACGTCGGTTACCTCGTCTTCGATTCCCACGACCGACTGCTCGCCGTGAGCTGGTTCGGCGCACCCGCCTGGAAGGCCGCCGATCGGGATCGATTCATTGGCTGGACCCGGGCCCAACGTGAGCAGGGTCTGGGAGGCATCGCCAACAATGTCCGGTTTCTCATCCTTCCCTGGGTCCGCGTCGTCCACCTGGCCAGCCACATCCTCGGTCTGCTGACCCGCCGCCTCCGTCACGACTGGCAAGCGAAGTACGGCCATGCCGTGGTTCTGCTGGAGACCTTCATCGAAGAGGGGCGCTTCCGCGGCACCTGCTACAAGGCCGCCAACTGGATCCTGGTCGGCCGCACCAAGGGCCGTTCCCGCCAGGATCGCGACAACCGGCTTCGCGTGCCCCCGAAACTCGTCGCGGTGCTGCCATTGGAACGGAACTGGCGCCGTCGACTGCTGGGTGAAGCGACGTCATGAACCTCCTGCACCATTTTCAACGGATCACCGAGGGTTGGAGCGATGCGTTCACCCAGCCCAGGACCGCGATCCGGGCCTGCTCCCTGGCGGGAGCCCTGCTCTGCGGGGTGGGACGAAGAACGATCACCCGGGCCCTGGGGTTCCTCGACAAGGAACACGTCGATTGGAGCGCCGACTACCGGGTCTTCTCCCGCAGCCCCTGGCAAGGGGAGGATTTGTTCAATCCGATGATGACCGAGGCGATAGCCCGCCACGCCGACACCGGTCCGCTGGTCATGGCATGGGATGACACGATCGTGCCGCGCACCGGCAGGCAGGTGCCGGGCACCGCCTGGCGCTGGGATCCCATGAGCCCCCCGTTTCACGTCAATTTCATCCGCGGCCAGCGCTACCTACTGGGGGCGCTGGTGCTGCCGCTCTACCTCCAGAACGCCACCAGTTCGCCACGCACCCTGCCGGTGCGCTTCGTGGAATGCCCCGGAGTGCGCAAACCCGGTCGCAAGGCCGGGTCGATCGAACTCGCCCAATACCGCGAGCAGAAGAAGAAACACACGCTCTCGGTGTGCTTCGTGGAACAGGCCCGCAGGATGCGCCAGACTCTGGATGAAGCGGGGCTGGCAGGTCGCGATTTGCTCTGTGCTCTCGACGGTTCGTACAACAACAAGACCGTCTGGAAGGCGCAACGTGAGCGGACCCGGATCATCGCCCGGACCCGAAAGGACGCGAAGTTGTGCTTTCCGTCGACGGAGAGGGGACGGGCGTACGCGCGAGAAACCTGGACCCCATTGAGCGTTTACGAGGATCCGAGCCGGCCTTGGACCACGGTGCGGGCATTCTTCGGTGGTCAGTGGCGGGACATTCGCTTCAAGGAGGTGGGTCCGGTCCTTTGGCGCAGCGCCGGGCGCAACAAGAAGCTGCGCCTCATTGTCCTGGCACCGACGCCGTACCGGGTCAGCCAGAACGGCCGCAAGTACTACCGCCAGGAGTCGTTCCTGTTGACCGACGATCTGACCAGCGCCGTGGGGGTGCTGATCCAGGCGTATCTGGACCGCTATCAAATCGAGTTCAACCACCGGGACGAGAAAAGCGTCCTGGGGGTGGGACAGGCACAGGTGTGGTCGGACAAGAGTACCCCGAGGGTGCCGGAGTTCATCGTGGCTGCGTACAGCGCGCTGCTTCTGGCGGGGCTGGCGGCTTACGGCCCAACCCGGACCAAGGAGTATCGCGAATTGCCAAAATGGAGACGAAAGGCCAAGCGCCCGTCCTGTCAGGATCTCGTGACTCTGCTGCGGCAGCAGTACTCCAGAATGAATGACCCGCTCAGCAGTCCAAAACAGATGATCCTGACCGCCGCCGCGTAGCCCCATCCAAAAGCTGCCGGCGTCGAGCATCCGAAAAATGGCCAAACTCCAGGCGGCGCGCTCACGCGCCGCTATCGCCTGGGGAGCGAGCGGGGGAGGTGAACGAAAGGGGAAAGCGGTGCCTGGGGGCCCCGCAGTC
>JADLFD010000316.1 GCA_020845805.1 Verrucomicrobiales bacterium
ACGACGAAGTAGCCGCGGACGTGAGTCCGCGCTGCATGGCGTGGCGACTGGGGTGAGCGGGAGCGGTCGAGTGAGCGCCGTTTGGACGACGGCGGCTACGGAACGACGAAGTAGCCGCGGACGTGAGTCCGCGCTGGATGGCGTGGCGAATGGGGTGAGCGGGAGCGGTGGAGCGAGCGCCGTCTGGACGACGGCGGCTACGGAACGAAGATGTAGCCGCGGACGTGAAGTCCGCGCTGAATGGCGTTGCGAATGGAGTGAGAGGGAGCGGTGGAGCGAGCGCCGTCTCACGACGGCGGCTACGGAATGAAGATGTAGCCGCGGACGTGAGTCCACGCTCGATGGCGAATTCCTAGAAGCGCACCACGAGCGGGCGGGGGTGCGACTGGTTCGAGAACCGGACGCGCAGGAGTTGTTCGGAAGCGGTGTAGTCGAAGGCAGAGAGTGCTTGGCCGTCGAGGAGCACTTCGCGTGGCGGGCGGGGGGCGTGGAGGAGGACCACGGCCGGCGTGTCGGCGACACCTTCGACAGCCAGTGTCAGGGTATCGGCGGTCCGCGCGGTCACCAGCGTTTTGCAGGCGGAAGCCAGGACCACGGGTTCGGGACCGCGATCGCGGGCCAGGTCGCGCAGGAAGAGTCGCGAGCCGGGGCGTACGGTGACGTCGCGCAGCGAACGCAGTTCCGGGTCGAACAGGTTTACCCAGTGTCCGGGGATGGGGTGGGGCGTGTCGGCGGTGGATTCGTCGAGACCGGCGGCGATGGTGTACGGACCCCGTCGCAGGACGAGGTAGTGGGTTTCACGCCAGTCGATGCCGTTGGAGGTGGCCAGGGAACGTACTGCGTCGCGCACCCGGAGATCGCCCTCGGGGCTGGCAGCGAAGGAGACCGGGCTTTCGCGCAGCCAAAGGACGCGGCCGCGTCCGACGGAGACGGCCTCGCCAGGGCGTGCTTCCAAAAATTTCGCCTCCGCGGCGGTGGCGGGCGTGCGCAGACCGAGTTGCTCGAACAAATGCCAGCGTGGGAGGGCGTCGGGACGCTCGCGATTCCACCATTCGCGCACGGCGTTGTACGGATCCTGGTCATCGTCACAGACCACGAGCAGGCCGCCTTCGCGCACCCATTGGGCGAGGGCGGTATGCACGGCGGGGTCGAGGGGTTTCATGCCCTGGTAGGTGAGGAGCAGGATCCGCTCCCGGGCGAGGTATCCGGGGAGGGTGACGTTCTCGAGTTGCACGGGAGCCACGGGGATGCCGCGCTTCAGAAAGGGCAGGGCGAGTCCGTAGACATGACTGAGGTGCGGATCGCCGGGTTGCGGATCGCCGCGCTGGAACATGAGCGAGTCGCCGACCAACACGCCGAGACCACGGGTGCCGCAGTCCCAGGCCACGTCCGACTGGCGCAGATCGTTGAGGGCGTTGATGACGGTTTGCAGTTCGGTGGCGTAGGCGGGCGGGATGGGAGCGGGTGAGGCGCTGCCGGCGGGATAGCGGCCGGAAAACACACGCTCTGGCCAGGGCGCAACCTCGAACTGCCAGACCTCGGGTTGGAGCAGCGAGGCGACGAGGGTGGACTCCCAGTTGGTGCGGTAGTCCTCCCAGTCGTGCTTGGGATCGTCCTCAATGGGATCATTGAGGTACCAGACCGTGCGGCCGGTGGCGCGGACGAGATTTTGCATGGCGCCGTACTCGAGGAAGGCGGTTTCGAACGTGCGCTCGCGGGCAACGCCGCGAAAGCGGTTCGGCGTGCGCGAGGTGCCGGTCCAGACCTGGGCGATGTAGCCGTCGCAACCCTGCAGCCGAGCGAGGCTCGATTCGGGACTGACAATGCGCCAGTGCGCGTAGTTCAGGAGGCTGTGGGTGGGCACGTAGCAGCGCACGGATTTGCCGGTGCGCTGATTGAAGGCCTGGACATGATCGAACACCTGCTGCAGGGCGCGGCGGTAGAGGAAGTATTTGAGCTTGGACGCACGCCACTGAGCGTCGACGGAGCTGTGCGGTGGCTGCCACGGTTCCTGATAGTAGGCCTGCCACTCGCGTTGAAACCCTTCGGAGTAACCTCCGCGCACCCAGAACTCCGGTTCCTCGAGGTGAATGGCCTCCGTGCCGGCGTCGAGGGCGCGCTGGACGCCGACGGAAAGGAACTTACCGAAGTTGGCGCCGGGGCACATGTAGTAGACGTCCCCGCCGTGACTGATTTTCTTTCCGTGCCGATCCGTCTGGGCTTCGTCCTCGTGGCGGGTGCCGTCGAAGCGGCCGTAGAGATAGTCCTGGTACTCACCCCACGACACGCCGGTCATGACATGGATGCGATAGCCACGCTCGCGCCAGGTGCGGATGCGTTCGGGCAGGCGGGCGTCGATGCCGTACACAATCGCCACGTCGGAACGCAGGTTGCCGGCCGCGCTCCAACCCTGGCCGGTTTGGAAGCAGGTGCGTTCGAGCGCCTGTTGTGGATCGAGCGGGAACGGGGGAGGCAAGTCGGCGCCGAAGCAGGCGGTGAGGCGCAGCGCGGCGAGGGCAACCAGCCCTGGGGCGAGGCGGCGCGAGAGACGAAGCGGACGAACGTTCATGGCATGGGTGGGGAGAATCCGGTACCGAGCCCGGGGTATCCCGACGCCGAAGTCTGCCTGAAGGCGCGGACCGGCGGCATCGGAATGGGGTGTGGTGGAGGGCGATCGGGCAGGTTCCGACTACAGTCCGGGCCCGGGGTGCCGATGGAATGGCCAACAGGGGGGGCCGACGGCCGGCTGTCTCCCAGGGTACTCCGTGTCTGGTTGACGCGGCCTGGCAGGAGGTCGGTGGTCGTCGCCCGGTTGTTTCCATGAACGTCGTGATCTGTCCGAGGGAACTGGCCCATTCCAGGGAGCGGTTCGAGCCGACGCACATGGTGTCGCTGCAGGATCCAGGGACGCACGTGGCGAGCCTGCGACCGACTTGGGTCACGCCCGAGAATCATCTGATCAGCTACTTCCTCGACGAGCACGACCCGGCTAGCCCCGACGCACCGAGTTGGGGTGCGATCCAGGGTGTCATCGACTGGCTGACACCGCGCTGCGGGCCAGGCTCGGTCAATCGGTTCCTCATTCACTGCAACGCGGGGATGGGGCGTTCTCCTGCCGTGGGTTTTCTCGTCTGGGCGATCCATCTTGGACCAGGCCGTGAGGTGGAGGCCTACCAGCGTATGCTTTGGTCGTGCGTCCGCCCCTTCATTGCGCCGAACCCGGCGGTGGTGGAGTTGGCGGACCAGATCCTGGGTCGGGAGGGTGCGCTGTGCCGTCCCCTCAGCCGGTGGGTGGAGTCGGCGCCGTGGGCTAGGCGACCGCGCTGAATTCCATTCCGGTCGCAAGTGAGTCGGCCAGCCGCAGCGCGGCGGTCATGCTGGTGGCGGCGGCGATTCCCTTTCCGGCGATGTCGAAGGCCGTGCCGTGGTCAGGGGAGGTGCGCGGAAATGGCAATCCAAGGGTCCAGTTCACCCCGTTCTCGAACGCCAGCAGCTTGAGGGGAGGAAGTCCCTGGTCGTGATACATGGCGACCACGACGTCGTGACGTCCGGCCGCCGCCTCGTGGAACACGGTGTCCGCCGCGTGGGGGCCGGTGACGGAAATTCCTTGAGCCCGTAGCGTCTCGATGGCGGGCCGCACGACCCGCTGTTCCTCGGTCCCCAGCAGCCCTCCCTCGCCCGCGTGCGGGTTGAGTCCGCACACGGCGATGCGGGAGCTTGGCAGCCGCAGCGACCGACAGGCCAGGAGAGCGTGGCGGATGGCACGTTCGACGGCGGGTTGGGTGATGGCGTCCGCCACCTCGCGCAGGGGCAGGTGAGTGGTGACCAACGCCACGCGCAGCCAGCGGCCGGCTGCGTCGTCACCGAGCAGCATCATGGTTACTTCCGGGCGTCCCGCGGCTTCCGCCAGAAACTCGGTTTGACCGACGAACGGGGTGCCGGTTCGCAGGATGGCTTCCTTGCTGACGGGCGCGGTGACCACGCCGGCGAACTCGCCGGTGAGACACCCACGCGCGGCGCGCTGGAGGAACTCTAGAGACGCCAGGGCCGAGGCCGGCGTCGCGGGGGGCAGGGAGGCGGCCAGCGGGGAGTTCAGCGGATCCAGCAGGCTGACAGAGGCCCGTTGATGGGGTCCGTCGTAGGCGGGGGGGAGGTCGAGACCCAAACGCTCGGACCAACGGGCCACATGGCCGCGGTCGCCGATCAGGACGTAGCGGCGCGAGGCAGGGCCAAGCGACTGCGCTTGAATGGCTTTGAGGGTGACCTCGGTGCCGATTCCCGCGTGATCCCCGCAGGTGATGGCGAGCGGTGCGGACACGGGCTGACTTTAGGAGGTGCCGGACGGTGGACGAGCCAAGAAATGCAGCCCTTTGGACACAAAAAACAAAGTTCAAAGGGGAATTCCGCCGCTAACTGAAGTGGATGAGTCGCATGGCCGCCTCACGCAATCCGGTCTCCACGGGCCGCGCCGCTTCGGGAAGCAGCTCCGGACCCGTGTGCGGCGGTGCGTCCCTGGGGCCCCGACGTCGAGCGGGGCGGGGCGCTGAGCCTGGAACTCGGCCGGGCGCCGGATCTTGGGGCTGGAGGCATGTGGGTGGGGCGGTGCTGGTGCTGGCCGCCTTTGGCGCGGGCATGGTGGTCCAGGACCTTCGCGACCTGAATCCGAAGGACAACCTCGATCGCTCGGTGCCGCCGGTGGAGGAGTTTCTCAGCTGGGATTCCTTCTCCGAAGTGGAACAAACCCGCGCGCTGTTGCGTGCCCTGTGTCTTCGATCGATTGCCGAGATCCGGGTGGGGTACTTGGAACGGCGCGGGAATTCGGCACCCGAGGCGGTGGACCACGCGCAGCGGGTGGAGCAGGGGTTGGCGGCGGCGATCCGCGAAACCCGCGATCAGATCGCCGAGTTCGAGGGGACAGCCGAGGAATGGTTGCTCCACGGGGAGATGCTCCGGCTGTTGCAGCGCGCGGAACGTTCTGAGGAATGGCTGGATGCCTATCTCGATCTCGTGCAACGCAACCCGACGGACAGCTTGATCGAGAACCTGGAGCTGCGCGCCCGCGAGGTCGCGTGCCGGCTGGGGCGCGAGGCGGAGTTGGAGCCGGTGCTGGCCCATTGGAGCCAGTTGCCGTGGAACCGCAGTCGAAAGCTTTTATCTCAGGAATCCCCTGGAACCATCGCGGTCCGGGCGAACGTGGCGGCGGGGAGCGCCACGCCGTGAATCGAACGGGACCATGGCCTCGGTTGTGCCGCGTTGCCGGGGCTTGGTGGCGACGCCACGGTCTTTCACTCCGCGGCACAAGCTGGCTCCTGGTCTGGGCCCTGATGGGGGGGTTGTTGTGGGTTCGTGATGAAGTGGGCGTGGTGGTGGTGGTCGGGGACAGCATGCTGCCGACCTTGCGATCGGGGGACGTCCTGTTCGTGCATCGCGGCACGTACGATCACTCCGAACCGATGCGCGGCGACATCGTGGTGGCTCGCTATCGTTCAGAATGGATTGTGAAACGGGTGGTGGGCCTGCCAGGGGAGTCGGTGGAGGTGATCGAAGGCGCGGTGCAGGTGAACGGGAGTCCGGTGTCGGCCAACCACGCGGTGGTTCCGGGTCGGCTGCGTGTGAATCGGGGAGCCCTGGCGCCCGACCGGTTCGCCGTGCTGGGGGATAATCGCGCGGCGTCTGATGGCTTGCTCTTCTATGCGGTGGTCCCGCGCGAGCGGTTGATGGGGCGGGTGGTGGGGGCCCTTCATCTGGGTGCGATGAAGGCCGCCATCATGAGCCTTGGTCCGTAGAGCCCGTCTGAAAAGTCAGTGGGGATCCTGTTTTCGAGGAAAGGGGCAGATGGCGAGGCGCGAGGAGGGAGGATACCCGACAGCGGTCTCTGACCGACGAGCAACGAATCCAGCTGCCCCTTTCCTCGAAA
>JADLFD010000317.1 GCA_020845805.1 Verrucomicrobiales bacterium
AGGGTCAATGCGCATGCCGCCTCGCACCAGCGTCCTCTCCGTTCAGTCCGGAACGGCACCCCTGGAGTGCGGAGACGAAATCACCGCTTTCGCCGCGAGGCCCCGTCACCGTGAGAACTTCTGCTCCGCACTCCCGGGAACCACTCCCCCCTGCCCCGTCAGGCCTTTCGCCCAGTCCCCTTGCCCTGCCCGTAGTAGGCGCCCGCGCCGTGCTTGCGCAGGAAATGCTTATCCAATAACTCGCGAGGCATAGCCCCCAACTCGGGCGCGAGGTGAAGCGTCTGGGAGGCGAGCTGCGCGACGAACTCCAGCACCACCGAGTTCTCCACCGCCTTCTCCAGGGTCGCACCCCAGGTGAACGGGCCGTGATGGGCGACCAGCACGGCCGGTAGCGCCAGCGGATCCAGACGGCGAAAACGCTCGGCAATCACCCGACCCGTGTGGAGTTCGTAGTCGGCACGGATCTCCGCGGCCTTCATGCGCCGCGTGCACGGCACGGCGCCGTGCCAGTAATCGGCGTGCGTGGTCCCCAGCGCCGGCAGGTCGCGGCAGGCCTGAGCCCAGGAAGTGGCGTGCAGGCTGTGCGTGTGCACCACCCCGCCGATGCCGGCAAACTCCTGGTACAGGACACGGTGGGTCGCGGTGTCCGAACTCGGCCGCATCCGGCCCTCCACCACCTCGCCGGTGGCGAGCGCGACCACCACCATATGCGCGGGCTTGAGGACGTCATAATCGACGCCCGAAGGCTTGATGACCACCAGGCCACGCTCGCGATCGACCGCGCTGGCATTGCCCCAGGTTTCGATGACCAACCCGCGCCGCACCAACTCGAGGTTGGCGGCGCAGACGCGTTGCTTGAGGGATTCCAGCATGGGAGACCGGGGAGGTTGAACGGGGGGAATCAGCTCCGCACGCGATCGCGCAGCGCCATCACCTTCTTCATGACCTCGTGGAGATTGCCCTGGCCGGTCCGAGTGCCAAACGCGTCATGCAGGACGCGATATTGAGCGAACAGCTCGCGATAGACGGCGTGCGCTTCGGGGTTGGGCTTGTACACGCGCGACTTCAAGCCGGTCATGGCGCGTTGGGCGGAGGCGAAATCGCGGTGCACGCCCGAGACCACCGCGCCGGCGATGGCGGAACCAAGCGCACAGGTCTGGGCGGAACGGCTGACCTTCATCGGACGGCCGGTGACGTCGGCGTAGATCTGCATCACCAGCGGGTTCTTCTCCGCGATGCCGCCGCAGTTCACCACTTCGCTGACGTTCACGCCGTATTCCTCAAACCGCTGGATGATGGCCAGCGCACCGTAGGCCGTGCCTTCGATCAGGGCGCGGTAGATCTCCCCCGGCGTGGTATACAGCGTTTGCCCGAGCAGCAGCCCGGTGAGCCGCTGGTCGACGAGCACCGTGCGGTTCCCGTTGTTCCAGTCCAAGGCGAGCAGTCCGGATTCGCCCGGCTTCAGACGCGAGGCGGCCTGGGTGAGCGCTTCGTGCGACCCGGCTTTGGTCCCACCTGGCCGCAGATAATTCACAAACCAGTTGAAGATGTCGCCCACCGCCGACTGACCGGCTTCCAATCCATAGTATCCGGGGAGGACCGAGCCGGGCACGATTCCACAGAGTCCCGGCACATCCGCCAACGGGTCGTTCTCGGACGCGACGGTGATGTCGCACGTGCTGGTGCCGATGATCTTTACCAGAACTCCGGGAGCCACCCCGGAACCGACCGCGCCGAGATGCGCGTCGAAGGCGCCGACCGCGACCGGAATCCCTGCGCGCAACCCGGTGCGGGCAGCCCATTCGGCGGTGAGCGTTCCCGCGGCGCGATCGATGGAAACCGCATGCGGCCGCAACCGGCCCCGCAACGCGGCCAATCCAGGATCCAAGCGCGCCAGAAAATCCGCCTCCGGATACCCACCCCACGCCTCATGGTACATCGCCTTGTGCCCGGCGGCGCAGATGCCCACCGACAGGCGTTCCGGCGCTTCGGAACCCGTGAGCATGGCCGGAACCCAATCGGCACATTCCACCCAGGAATGAGCCGCCTCGAAGACCTCCGGAGCGGTGCGGCAGCAGTGCAGGATCTTGCTCCAAAACCATTCGCTCGAGTACGTCCCGCCGCATTTGGCGAGGTACTGGGGCTTCAACTCCCGCGCGCGCGCGGTGATCTCCTCCGCCTCCGCCACTCCAGTGTGATCCTTCCACAGCCAGGCCATGGCCGCCGGGTTCTTGGCGAACCGCTTCTGGAAGGCCAGCGGCCGGCCGGTCGCGTCCACCGGCAACGGAGTGCTGCCCGTGGTGTCCACCCCGATCCCCGCCACCTGGTCCGCCGAGAATCCCGCCTTCGACTTGCGCGCGGCGGCCAGTGCTCCGCGGATGGCCTTCTCCGCACCGATGACGTAGTCCTCCGGATGCTGCCGCGCCAGATGCGGGTCGCGAGAGAGGATCACGCCCTTCTCCCCGTGCTGATACTCCCACACGGCCGTGCCAATTTCGCGCCCGTTGCGGACATCCACAATCAAGGCCCGGACCGAATTGGTCCCGTAATCCAATCCCAAGGTGAAAGGTGCGCTCATACAGATTCGCGGGTGGCGGGTAGGGTGTCGATTTTGACCGGCCGGGGAAGCCTGAACTCGCATCCGCTCAACGTCCGGCCCGCCAACGCAACACGGTCATCGATTGCTTCGGAAAAGTGTGCGCCCAGAAATCGGAGATCCCCTCCAGGCGGGAGGTGATCGGCGCCACCCGACGCGGCGCTTCCAGCGAGTTCTCCTCCGACAACTCCGCGGCCGTCAGCACGGTCACCGTGCCACGTGACGCCACCGCACCCTGCCCCACGGTCCGCACGTGCGCGCGACGCGGCTCGGGCGCGCTGTTCACGACCTTGAGAATCACTTCGCCGGTGCGTGTCTCCCGACACGCCGTCACGTACAGGCCCGGCTCGCGCGAGGTCGCCGGGGCCTGGCCGGTCACCTGGACGGACAGCAGATGGTCGCCCCGATTCCGACTGAACAGCTGTTGCACGTAATAATTGGGGGTCGCGTAGGAACGCAACCCGTCGCACCAGATCAGGTTCGGTCGCCACTGCCAGCCCTCCTCGTGTCCGAAGAGCGGCGCATACGACGACATCACCACCACCTCGGCGTTGCGCTCGAGCCCCGTCATGAACGCCGCCTCGGACAGGGCACACTCCCAGTTGTTCCGGTTCTCCGGGCTCCCGGTGCGCACGCTCTGCGCCGCGTACTCGCCCATGAACACGCGCGGTCCCTGGCGGTCGTACTGATCATAGCGCCCGGCGGCATCGAAAAACCAACGCGGCCCGTCGTAGCAATGCTCATCCACGATCGCCGCCTTCAACTCGCGCAGCCTCGGCCAGGCGAAGCGGAAATGGGGTCCGTCCGGACCCGGCCCCGCGCTCGAGATCAGGACGATCTCGGGGTGCCGTGCGCCCAGGACGCGCGCGAACTCGGCGTAGCGCTCCAGGTAATCCTGCTGCCATTGCTCGTTGCCAATGCCGAGATACTTCAATCCGAACGGACGCGGATGGCCCCATTCGATGCGGCGACGGCCCCATTCGGTGTCCGCTCCGCCGTTGGCAAACTCGATCAGATCCAGCGCGTCCTGGAGATAGGGCTGCAATTGCGACATGGGCACCACTTCGCCTGAGTTGAACTGACAGGCCATGCCGCAGTTGAGGATGGGAAGAGGCGCCGCCCCAATGTCCTCGCACAACTGGAAATACTCCATGAACCCCAGTCCGAACGACTGGTAGTAGTCGGGCGCGGGCCGATGCTTGAACTCCGTGTTCCAGCGGTTCACCAGGAGCGGCCGCCCCCCGATCGGACCCACGGTGTTCTTCCACTGGTAACGCGTCTCGAGATGGCGTCCCTCCACGATGCAGCCCCCCGGAAACCGAAGGAATCCGGGCTTCAGATCGGCCAGCCACTGCACCAGATCACGTCGCAGCCCGCCCCGCCGACCGGCCCAGGTGTCGCGGGGAAACAACGAGACCTCGTCCAAGTCCACGCTGCCCTCCCCTTCCACCACCAGGTTGAGGCGCGCCTTGAGCTCCCTCGCCTTGGGAATAAGACGGCAACTCAGTTCGCCCCACTCCGCCGGCACGCCCCGGAGCACACGCGAATCCAACAGCGTGCCGTCGGGAGCCACCAGTTCCACCCGCAGCACCGGAGGCCGCACGTCGCGACTTCGCGCCCGGACGGAAAAATCGAACTCGGCTCCGGCCTGGACGGCGATGCCGAAGAATCCCTCGTTCTGCACGCCAAGGCCGCCTCGCGGGGAGGTGGATCGAACCCGCACATAACGCGGGCGCACCGTTTGTGCGGGTTCTTCTGCCGTGGTCGCCACATCCCCCTCGGAGCCCTCCAACCGAACCACACTCCAACCCATCAGGGGCTCAGGGAAATCGAAGGACCGGTTCTTGATCCGTTCCGGGTAAAGCCCGCCGTCCGCGCCGTAATTGATGTCCTCGAAGAACACCCCCCACATCGTGGGCGCAATGGGGGCTCCGGGTTGATCGACCCGGATCTCGATCTGAACGGCGGCCAGGAGCGTGCCCAACCCCAGACACACGCCCCCGATCATCATGCGTTGCCACGTGCGCAGCCTCATCGTGAACTCTCTTCCTTCCTCGCCGCCCCCGTCGTCCCGGCCCTCGTGCGTCCCGCCGTCCAACCCGCGCGGCGCCCCGTCCGATACCCCCCCCACGGCACCGTCAGGCGTGCCAGTACGTGTCCCAGCCGAGGTAGGTGCGAAACGCCTCGGACAGCCCCGCGGCCTGCCGCGTGGGATTGACCGCCACGTGATGCTCACACCCGTTGAGACAGATGTGTCGCAGCAGCTTTTGGAAATCGCGGATGTGCACCACGCCGACCCCGCCAAAAGTCTTCAGCGGATCGTTGGTGATCTCTCCCTCGCCGAAATAGGCGCGCAACTGCCCCGAGAACTCATCCGTGGTGCATCGAAGGAAGGTGAACGGCGCCGCCTTCAACCGCCCCACGACGGTCCCATAGGTGTTCTCCTTCCCCACCGTGCCCGCGATGATCTCCTGGAAATCCATCACCGGCTGGCCTTCACCCTCGGCCACGAACAGATCCTTGGGCAGGTTGGAACAGTGGAAGATGACTCCCTTGTCCGGGTCGTCCCCGTAGTTGTTGTTCCAATCCACCAGCGCACTCGGGCGTCCGCCAGACTGCGCCATCACGTGCATGGCCACCGTGCCCATCACGTCCACCTCGCAGGCGCTGCTCAGCCCGAGGTTGCTCATCATCGACATCAGGGTGCAGGGCACCACCCCGAAGAACTCCTCCATCGCGGTCCAGCATTGGATGGCGGTCGCCTTCAGTCCGCACCGCTGCATCCAGCGATCCACCGCCACACCGAACTTGGCCATCTTCACCAGCGCCGGCTCCGGAATGCCACGCGCCACCACGTACCCTCGGATCTCCGCGAGCTTGGCCACCACGTCGGCCTCGTCGGTCTTCAGCCGGTCGATCCAGCCGAAGAGCTCGTAGAGATCCAGGGTCTCGATGCTGATGCCCGAGCGCTCGAGCAACTTCTCGCTGTACCGCACGGTGTTGAAGGCCGTCGGCCGGGCGCCCAACGCCCCGATGCGCAGGTGCCGCAAGGCGCGCACCGCGCGGCACGTCACCACGAAATCCCGGAGGTCCTGTTCGAACGACGGATCGCCCGGATTCACCGTGTGCAGACGCGTGAGACTGAAGGGAATGCCGTACTGCCGCAGGTTGTTGCACACCGACATCTTGCCGCAGAAGGAGTCGCGCCGATCGCGGATGGTCATGGCCCCCTGCACGTCCTTGAAGGCGTGCACCAGCACCGGCACACGCAAACCGGACCAGCGGAGGGCATTGGCCACCGCACGCTCATCCCCGAAGTTGGGCAGCGTCACCAGGATCCCATCCAAACGCGCCGCCTGGGCCTGGAACAATTCCGCGCAGCGCCGCGCATCCTCCAAGGATTCCACCGCGCCGAACTTGGTGGCGTCCAGCGGCAGCGCCACCACCGTGATCCCCATCGCCTCCAGCTTCGCCAGCACCTCGCGCCGGCCGACGTCGCAGAGGTGGGCGGGGAAAAAGCCGCGGTTGCCGACGATCACGCCGAGGGTGACAGGAGAGAGCGGGGTCATGGGATGGGAATAAGGTGGAACGAGCGGCGGTCATTTTATTTGACCGCTCCCCGGACCCAACGCCAAATCGCGTTTCCCGATCACCCGTTTGCGAATTGAATGCCCCCCTGGCCAACGCCCGGAACACGCGCATCCCCCGAGTGGCGCTGCTGATTGAGTCGTCCCGCTCCTCGGGTCGAGCGCTGTTGCGCGGGGTCGCCGACTTCGCCCGAAGCCATGGGCCCTGGGAATTCTACTGGGAACCGGGAGGCATTGAGCGGGCCTGGACGCAGCTGCGCACGCTGCCGGTCTCGGGCATCATCTTGCGCGACAGCGACGGCCTGGAGGCCATCCTCGCGCGCGGGATCCCCACCGTGGTGATCGGCCACAGTCGTCGCGAAATCCCCGGACAGGCCAACGTGGTCACGGATTCCGACAGCATCGCAGCGCTGGCCGCCGATCACCTGCTCTCCTGTGGCTTCCAGCATTTTGCGTTCTGCGGCCTGCAAGGCCTCCCCTGGTCCGATCTGCGCGAAGACGGTTTCCAGCGCCATCTCGCGGCGCGCGGATTCGCCGTGCATACGTATCGTCCCCCCACCGCGGGCCGGATGCCCCCCAATCGCGCCTCCGAACGCCGCCGACTCTCGCTCTGGCTGAAGTCCATTCCACGCCCCTTCGGACTCATGGCGTGCAACGACGATCGAGGGGAGCAGGTGATCGAAGCCTGCAAGCTGGCCGGACTGCGGGTGCCCGACGAGGCCGCGATCATCGGTGCCGACAACGATGAACTGGTCTGCGACCTCTCCGATCCGCCGATGTCCAGCGTGGCGATCAACTTTCATCGCGCCGGCTTCGAGGCTGCCCAGGTGCTGCATCGCCTGTTGCGGGGTGAACCCGTGCGCGATCTCAAAATCACCGGCCACGCCACCCACGTCGTCGTTCGGCGCTCGACCGACATCGTCGCCGTCGAGGACCCCGGTCTCGCACACGCCTTGCGCTTCATCCGCGAAACTGCCCACACCCTGATCTCGGTCCCCGACGTCGCGCGCGCCGCCGGAGTCTCGCGTCGCGTGCTCGAGAAGCGCTTCCAGCGCACCCTGCGCCGCTCGGCCCTGCAGGAAATCCGCCGCGTCCGCGTGGAGCAACTCTGCCGACTCCTGGTCGAAACGAACGAACCCATCGCGCAGATCGCCCTCGCCTTCGGATACCCAGGCCCCGAACACCTCGCCCGCTACTTCCGCATCGAAAAACAGATGACCCCGCTCGCCTTCCGCCAGCGGTACGGCCGCCGCTGAGCCGGCCCGGCCTCCCTCCGCCGATCTCCCCGCCGCCAACCGGCGCGCCGATTCGCAAACTGGTGATTATTTAACGCATTCTGGCGTGGCTCTCCCCAGGGTCTGCAGTGCGAAGATGTGGAGATCCCCGGTGGTTTCGCATCCTAACCAGTGCGGCGCTTTGAATGCCCCGCCCGTGGTGAGCGCTCGGCGCTTCCCGCGAGGCGGCAGAGAGCCGCTATCCCCGGACACGGCCGGCCCGATCTGCCGGACCCCGCCCGCCCCCGCGTCCCCTCCCTCCGCGAACGCGCGCCACCTCGGAAAAGTCCGCTGACCGATCGAAATCTCAGAAACCTATGAAACACAAACCACACCCAACTGGCCCGCTCGCACGCCCCACCCAGGGCGGCGAACGGCGCCTCGTTCCCACCCTCACCGCCGCCCTGGTCGCCGCCGGGCTCCTGAGCCCGACTGCGATGGCCCAGGTCCAAAAGGCGGGCGACTTACTCGTGGACGTCGACGCCACCTCGCTGGCGGAGGGCACCCTCCCCACCATCCCGAATAGCGGGACTCTGCACGGCCTCTTCGAGGCGCGCGGCGGGGAGGGCACCGTCCCGGTCATCGCCACCGAAGGCGGGACCAAGGGCATCCGCTTCGACGGCACCGATTTCATGCAGCTGGTGGACGCCGCTGGCGGCGCGTTGATCACCGCCCCGGCCGGCATCACCGGCGAAAGCCCGACGCGCAGCATCGAGGCCTGGGTCCTGAACCCCTCCGTCCCCGGCGAAGACACCATCGTGTCCTGGGGTAAACGCGGCGGACCCGACGGCTCCAACCTCTCGTTCGGGTTCGGATCGGACTTCCGCTGGGGCGCCGTGGGCCACTGGGGCGGTGACGGACCCGACCTGGGTTGGGACAACAACGGCGGTTCTCCCTCCGCCGGCCAATGGCATCACCTCGTCTACACGTTCGATGGCACCGCCTCGAAGGTCTATTCCGACGGTGCCTATATCAACGGTGAGACCGTGACCCCCGGCATCATCGTCACCCATCCCGATACCGCGATCAGCCTCGCCACCCAGCTGGAGTCCGACGGCGAGACCCCGACCGCCAACTTGCGGGGCACCCTGACCCTCGCGCGTCTGCGCATTCACGACGGGGTGCTCACCGCCGAACAAGTCGCCGCCAACTACACGCTGGAGAAGGCCGCATTCATCAACCCGCTCCCGCCCGCCCCGCCCACCCCCGCCCGCCTGACCAAGGGTCCGGTTCATCGCTATTCCTTCAGCGACAGCGCGGCGGCCAATGCCACCGGCCTGGAGTTCAAGGACTCGATCGGCACCGCCCACGGCAAAGTGGTGGGTGACGGCGCGGAACTCACCGGGTCGCGACTCCGCCTCGTGGGAGGTTCCTCCGCCACCCAGGCGTATGGCGACCTGCCCAACGGCCTGGTTTCCCAGAACGGCGTGGCCAACGGAGGCTCCGGCGAATTCACGCTCGAGACCTGGATCAAGGTCACCGGCGGCCGCACTTGGTCGCGCGTGTTCGACATCGGCTCCTCGACCTCACCCGACACCAACGGCGAACTCGATGCCCCCGGCGGCGGCGGCGAAGGACGCGACTACTTCGCCTACACCGCGCAGATCGATGGCGACGTGAACTCGCGCCGGTTGGAGATCCGGAACGAAGATCCCGCCGGTGGCGGTGTCGCGACTCTCGATGTCGCCTCCCGGGGCTACAACACCGACTCCCATGTCGTCGTGACCTGGAGCGAAAAGACCAAGGAAGCCAAGATCTACGAGAACGGCGTCGCGCTCGGCACCCTGGCGGTCGACGACCTCCTCAGCGACATGAACGACGTCAACGTCTGGCTGGGACGCTCCAACTGGACCGGGGACCAAAACACGCAGGGCGAGTACGACGAGGTCCGGCTCTACGACACCGCCCTCACCCAGGCCCAGGCCATCGGTAACTTCGATGCCGGCCCTGACCTCATCAACGACCGCGACGTTGCGGTGGTGGTCCAGACGCCGCCCTCCAGCGCCACCGTGCCGGAGACGCTTCCGGCGACCTTCCGCGTCGTGGCCCGCGGCTCCTCGCCCGTGTCCTACCAGTGGTTCCGCAACGGCGCCGCCATCCCCGGCGCGACCGCCTCCACCTACAGCCTCGCCACCACCACTGCGGCCGACAACGGTGCCGCGTTCACGGTCGAAGTGTCCAATATCGTCAACGGCACACCGGTGAAGCAGACCACCGCGCCGGCCACCCTCACCGTCTCCTCCGACACGGTCACGCTGAAGCATCGCTACAGCTTCACCGAAACCTCCGGCACGAAGGTCACCGACTCGGTCGGCACCGCGCACGGCGAAACCCTCGGCAATGCCTCCTTCGGTGGCGGACAACTCGCCCTCGACGGCAGCGACGGGACCTACGTCAACCTGCCCAACGGCATCATCACCGCCCTGGGAGACAACGGCACGATCGAGATGTGGGTCACCTACGACGGCGGACCGAACTGGTCGCGCGTCTTCGACTTCGGCGCCAATGACGCCGGCGAGGATGCGGTGGGCGGCGGTACGGACTTCCTGTTCTACACCGCGCGTTCGGGCCCTGGTTTCCCGCGCTTCGAGGCGAACTTCCCCGATGCCGGCACCACCACCACTCTGAACCACCCGGGCTCCATGCCGATCGGGCAGCAGGAACACGTCGCCATCACCTACAGCTTCTCGGGCAACACCGCGCGGCTGTACACCAACGGGGTGGTGGTCGGGTCGGCCGGCGCGCCCACGCGCCTCTCGGCCATGAACAACCTCGACGTCAACAACTGGCTCGGCCGTTCGCAGTTCAACAACGACGCGTTCTGGGCCGGAAAATATAACGAGTTCCGCATCTACTCGGGCTCGCTCACGCCCTCACAGGTCGCCGCCAGCTTCGCTGCCGGCCCGGACAACCTGCCCGCTCCGCCCGCCGCCACGCCGAAACTCACGGTGACCCGGGGCGCCGCCAACGCCGTGGTGGTCACCTGGCCGTCGTCCGCGGAAGGCTTCACCCTCGAAGCCTCCAACGCCCTGGGCAGCGCCGCTGCCTGGACTGCCGTGGGTACCGGCACTCCCGCCGCCGGCGGCGTGTTCACGGTCACCGTGCCCGCCACGGAGACCGCGCGGTTCCTGCGGCTCCGCCGCTGACCGCGTGCGCCAGGGGCAGGATCCCCAACGTCGAACAGCGCCCCGGCCGCAAGGCCGGGGCGCTGTTTCGTTGAACCCAACCGTGCCGAACCGGCCCGGCTAGGCCGACGGCAATTGGAGATCGGGAAAACTGGTGAGGACCCATCGACCCGCAACAGACTCGTCCACCACGAACCGTCGGACCGAGGTCATGACCGCGCGCCCCAGCTCCCCGACCGCCTGGTCCGTGCGGACGTTCGTGGGGTTCCAGTCGACCGTTCCGCCGTCGAAGGGACTCACCAGCGTCACGGCGATCAGCACCGTGCCCGCCAGCGCCGTGATGCCCATCACGCCGCCCAGCAGATGGTCGAGGATCCCGGGAGGGATGGCATTGGTGATCGGTGTGGCGATGCGTCGCTCCAGCATGTTGAAGAGGATCATCAGCAGGATCAGGACCGCGAAGTAGAGGAGGTAGGAGCGTTGCATCGCCGGCACGCTCACGGTGGCGGCCAGGGCCTTCCCCCCATAGACCGCGACCAGCGAGGCCAGGACCGTCGCCAGGCACCACCGTGCCGCCGACCACAAGGCCTCCCCCGCGCCGCTCCGATATCCTGCTCTCGCGGCGAGCAAGACCCCGACCAGGATTAAGACATCAAACGCATTCGGTTGCATGGACTGGTTCCCCGATCCTTCGGGTGCCCCGGGCGCCTTTGGCGCCACGGGACGCGCCGCAGATCATCCCCGGTAGCTTCAGTCGACGATGGCGGGCGTGATGGAGATCACGAGCTCGCGTTTGCTCTTGTAGTCGTGCCGACCGCGGAACAGATGGCCCAGCAGCGGGATGTCGCCCACCAGGGGCACCTTGCGCAGCGTGGTGCCCTTCTCATCCTGCATGAGCCCGCCGATCACGATGGTCGTGCCGTTCTTGCAGCGCACGAGAGTCGACGCCTGCTTGATATCCAGCACCGGCGCCGTGGTGGTCTCGCTCGGGGAGATCACGGTCTCCACCAGGGACGTGAGCACCGGCGCGATATCGAGGGTCACCCACTCGTTGCTCGAGATCTGCGGGGTGATGGAGAGGATGGTGCCCACCGTGATGGTGGAGACCTCCTCCTCCTGCAACGAAGTCGTCGTGCCGCTGGAGGATCCCGGAATAAACGTGGTGCGGCTGGTGAAGAACGGAGTCTCCGTGCCCACCTTGATCATTGCGGTCTGGTTGTTGACCACGCGGATGCGCGGCTGGGACACCACGTTGACCTCGCCCTGCTCCTGCAGCGCCTTGAGGATCACCGAGGTGTCGCTGTTCTCGAACAGGAACGACAGCGCGGAGTCGCGCACCATAGCCCCGCCCACCGGGCTTGCCACGATGGTCGACCCACCCGTCGTCGCCACGCCGCCAAACGCCTGCGCCGCGTGTTCCCAATCGATGCCAAACTGGAACTGATCGCGCAGCGTCACGTCAAAAATGCGCGCCCGGATCTCCACCTGCCGAGCCACCGAATTGGACAGGCTGTCGACGTACTTCCGCACCCGCTTCAACGCCGAGGGACGGTCCGTGATCTGGATCACTCCCGCGGTCATGTTGATGGCCAGGGACTCGCGCCCGTCGGGCGTCAGCATCTTGCCAAGTTCCTCTCGCAGCTCGGTCCAGAAATCCACCGTGTTGTTCGCCGTCAGGTTCACGGCGGAACCACCTTGAGCAGCACCCCCGCCGCCGCCGCCGCCCCCTTTGCCTCCGCTCATGCCGGAGGCCAGGGTCGCGGAGCTGGTCCCCACGCCCTTGCGGTTGAGCCGCAGGTAGTCGATCCAGAATTCCTTGGTTTCCTTCGCCCGTACCCGAATCAGGCCGTCCTCGTGTTCCCACACGTAGTCATACGACTCGAGCAGCGCCTGCATGACCTTCGCCAGCGGCAGGTCGCGCACGTCGAGCGTGATCTGCCCGGTCACGTCGCGATCGGGCACGATATTGAGATCGTTGGCGCGCGCGAACATCGCCAGCGCGGTCTTCAGCTCCACATCCAACGCGCGGAACGAGTACAAAGCCTTTCCGCCTACCTGACCCTGAATCGGTGTCGCCGGCTCGATCGGCGCGGCAGCCGGGACGGTCTCGGCCGCTGGCACGGACGGGACCGGAACCACCTCGGTCACCACCGTGGCGTTGTCGACGCTGTTCACCGCCCGCGGCTCGGGCGTTGCCTTCGGAGGGGCGTCGGCGTCAGCCGTGTTGGCGGACGCCAGCACCATGGCGCCCTTCGGCGGTACGCTTTCCGCGGGCGCTGATTTCGGGAGGGGCTGCCACGCTTTCACCGTGGCGGCCGCGGCGGAGACGCCAAGGAGCCCCGCCCCAAGGGGCAGGAGGAGGGTGAGTTTCCAGGCCTGGGATCCGGAAACACGAGGGGAGGCAGGTTTCACATTCATGATGGAGTGGGTTTCTGGGCCGGTGCGACCTCTGCGGACCGCGCCGCGGGAGGGGGCACAACGGGTTCCGGTTCGGAGATCGGCCCGCGGATCTGGACGCGCTCCAGGCCGTTGGTTCCCCGCACCCAAACACCATCCCCTTCAATCCGTTCCAAAGCGTAGCCGGCGATCTTGTCGCCTTCGCCGACAATGAGCTGGTTGATTACCGCGAGTTGACTGCCGGTCTGGCGCAGAATCGCGCTGACCTGAAGATTGTCCGAAGCCGGGGGTCCCTTGGGCTTCACGCGACCCGGCACATGAATGGCGAGGAACGGATCTCTCGTCGCCGCCTGGAGCCACCTCAGGGCCTGCTCCCGAATCGTCGCGCGATCCATGCTGGTACTGTCCGCCCGCACATGGCCCGTACTCGCACTGTTCGTCCCCGCCCCACTGGCGGAGCCGGCAGGCGCGGCCGGAGGACCGCCCAACGGCGCATTCTGCGCGACCAGCGCCGCCGCCGCTGCCGCCGCCCGGTTGACGCGCCACCGTTGGATGGCTGGCCAAAAGAGGTTGCCCACCATCACACCAACGGCCAGCAGCGCCATCAGCCCGACCACCAAAGGACTCCGAAGGATCTTCATGATGCGTCAGGGAATCGGGGGTTCGGATGCCGGACTCTCCTCCGGGATGCTGGGCTCCGGAGGAGTCCCCCCTACGACCGCGACAGGGGTGTTCGTTTCCCGGGTGGCGCCTTCCGCCACCGGCGTCTCCACGGCAGAACCTTCGGGAGCGGCGGCGTCTTCCGCGGGTACGGCTTCCACCTCCGGCGAAGGAACGGGGATCTCGGACGCTTCCACGCCCCAGAGCTCGACCATGGCCTGGGCCCGGCGCATGGAATTGGCCGAGCCCTGAACCCGAAGCTCAAGGAGATCCACTCGCTGCGTCTGGGTGACCAGCGTATCGGCAAAATCCAGCAGCCGTTGGAACGGCGTATGCGGCGACTCGACGCCCGGAGCCGGACGGATGTCCAGGCGCGCACGCATGATCGTGAATGCCTTTTCCCCAGGCATACTCGAGCGCGTGCCGGTGAATCGAATTTGGACATCGAGCGCCCGCCTTAGCGCCTCACGCGCGAGGCGTTCGCCCCAGGCCTTAACCTCGGGCGCGCCGCGGAACACCGCCGCGGTGGCGTCGTCAAACTGCTGTCCCACCTCGGCCGCCTTGCCCACGGGCCACTGCCCTTCCATGAGCTCGATATCAGTGGAAAGCCGCGATACCTGCTGTGTCAGAGACGCGGATTGCTGCTGCACGCGACGGAGCCGCTCCACCCCCCACCAAACGAGATACACCGCGCCGCCGATGATCAACGGCAGCAGCACGCGCTCGAAGAGGTTGCGCCAGGTGCGGCCCTTGCCCTTCGCCTTGCCGGCCGGACGTGGCGGCGGCGTTGCGGAAGGAGTCGTGGTCGACGCCTCGCTGTCCAGGACCGGTTCGGACTTGGACGCCGTGTTGCTTGCGAGTGACAGGCCCTTCATTGGATGTAGCCCTCCAGCATGAAACTCTTGTCCACCGGCCGTGCCGCCACCGTGCGCACCGGGGTGCTGTTCGTGCGGGATCGCGTCGACCAGTTGGCCAGCGATCCGAGATTGGGAACCGTCGCCACCTTGGGCGCCGTGTTGGTCGACACCACCGCACCGCGCCCGGTGGGATTGGCCCGGAACGGACCGCTCCTCAACCGCTCGCCGAGGGTCACCACGCCGTTCGACAACACCAGGCTCGGCTCGGCGTTGGTCATCGGCTGCAGCATGCCTCCCACCACGAAATCCCAATGCTTCTCATGCAGGCGCACGGTGAGGTTGGTGAGCACCAGCTCCGGCGGCGTGGCTTCCGCCACGTAACC
>JADLFD010000318.1 GCA_020845805.1 Verrucomicrobiales bacterium
GAGTTCTCCGATCCAACCGGGAGCACGTTGCCCATCGACTATCTGGTCACCCCATGAAGTCCCGTGCCGACCCGGCCCGACCGAGGTCAACCGGCCAGGGATCGGAAGGCGCGCACGCGATCGAGGTTCGCCACCTTCGTCGCGTATTCCGGCGGGCCCATCTGCCCTCCCATGAACACGCGCCCGTTGCGATAGGTCATGCGGCTGTCCTTGCCCCCGCTCGCCGACCCATGGATCTCGCGCGCGCCGGTCTGGGTGAGGATCTTCTTCAGATTGCGCTCGGTGACGCCCCCGCCCGGCATCACGATCAATCGGTCCCCGCAGCGCTTCACCAGTTCCGCGATCAGGTCCATACCCTCCGCGGCCGACTTCTCCTGCCCCGAGGTCAGCAACCGCTCGGCCCCGAGTTCCAGCACGGCGTCCAAGGCTTCGTAGGGATCGCGTGCCATGTCGAACGCGCGGTGAAAGGTCACCGGCAACGGCCTCGCCACTTCCATCAGTCGACGCGTCTGCTCGCGATCCACCGACCCATCAGGAGAAAGTGACCCCAGGACGATCACGTCCGCCCCCAGCGATTTCGCCAGCCGGATGTCGCGTTCCATCACCTTCGCTTCGGTGGCGTCGTAACAAAAATCCCCGCCCCGCGGACGGATCATGACCGCCACGGCGATCTTCACCCGCTCGCGCACCGTCTCGATCAACCCGGCGCTGGGCGTCAGCCCGCCCTCGAAGAGTGCGGTGCAGAGCTCCACGCGGTCCGCCCCACCTTCCTGGGCCGCCACCGCGGATTCCACCGAGTCGATGCAGACTTCCAGCAGGACACGATCTGGCATGCGCGGAGCATGCGATGCGCCCCCCGACGCGCCAAGTCACAACCACCAAACCGACTCACTTCGCCGCTGCCGGCGGCAACGTCGCGATCAACGCCTCCAGCCGGCGACCGTACTCCACGAAGTTCGCGCGCGTGGCCTCCTCCGGCGCCGCTTTGGACGCGGCATCGTGAAACACCACCACCATGTGCGGCTCGATCGAAACGCCCCCCGCGTAACCACGCGCGACCGCGTCCGCCAAAATGTCGCGCACCCTTCCCTGGCCTTCCCCTGGCCAGTTGTAATCGGCATCCTTCTTCGCGGGATTCCAGGTGGCGTCCTTCACATGGAGATGCACCACGTGATCGCGGACATGCTCCCAAAACTCCCAGGGGTCCTGCCGGGGCCACGGACGTGCCTTCGACCGGTCCCAGTTGAACACCGGATTGGCCGTGTCGAACACCCACTTCAAACCCGGACACTTGTCCAGCAACTCGAGGGCGTGCTGCCAACTCATGCCTCCGTGGTTCATGCAGTTCTCATGCACCGGCACCAGACCGGCGTCGAGAAACCGCTCCGTCGCCTCACGCACCCGATCCAATACCACCTTCGGCGTCGCGTGCGCCTCGTCCGAAGGCTTGAGGCTCATGATCCGGACATACTTCGCGCCCAACTGCTGCATGCGCGGGATGCAGCGGCGAATCTCTTCCTGCGTCACCGTCCACGGCGTCTCCACCGTCTTGGCCCAGTTCATGATCGTGGACCCAAAGCAGTGCACCGTCACGCCGCTCTCGCGCAGCGCCGCCGCCGCACGGTCGAAGGCCGCGTCCGGGATATCATGGAAGTTGGCCTTCTCATACCCGGGCACCTGGACGCCACGCATCTCCAACCGATTCCAGCCCAGCTCGCGCACCGCAGAGATCTGCGATTCCAAGCTGGCCCCTGCTTCGTCTCCAATCCCCATCAAGATCATGTCCCACGCTAAGCGGCAAACGCCTTCGGGTGCCAGTGCAACCGCCGGGACGACACCTGCTCCCCGCGGGAACCACGCCGTCCCACAAGCCCTCCTTCGTGCGGTCGGACTTGGACTCACGCTCATCACGGGACTGGTTTGTTCCGCTGCTTCCGACCCCGCGTTACCCGTCTCGCGTGAAGCCATCGAGGCCGCCCTCCAACGCGCCCCGCGCTCGCATCCGCGACTCTTTGCCAACGCCCAAAGCCTCAGCCAATTGCAGGAGGGCGCCACGCCAACCTCCGCGCGAGGCCGCCTTATCCGGGAAACCCTGCGGGAAGCCGAAGCCATTCTCACCGCCCCCCCGGTGACCCGCGAACTGGTGGGCCGCCGACTCCTCGACCAGTCACGAACCTGCCTCGGCCGGGTGCTGGTCCTCTCCACCGCCTACCACCTCACGCACCGCGACGAGTTCGTACGCCGCGCGCAATCCGAGATGCTCGCGGCAGCGAACTTCTCCGATTGGAACCCCTCGCATTTCCTCGACGTGGCGGAAATGAGCCTGGGCCTCGCCATCGGCTACGACTGGCTCCATGCCCAACTCGAGCCCACGGCACGTCTCAAAATCCGTGAGGCCCTGGTGAACAAGGCGCTGCGACTGCCACTGGACCCCAAGCACCAGCACTGGATCCGCGCCACGCACAACTGGGCCCAGGTCTGCCATGCCGGGCTCTCCGCCGCGGCCCTCGTCCTTCTGGAGGACGAGCCCGAACTGGCCGCTCACACGCTCCACTCCGCCGCCAACCACGTCCGCGTCGCCATGCAGGCCTACGCCCCGGAAGGGAGCTACCCCGAGGGCCCCAGCTATTGGTCGTTCGGCACCACGTTCAACGTCCTCCTCATCGCCGGGATGGAAAGTGTCCTCGGCACTGACTTCGGACTCTCCCAACTCCCCGGTTTCGATCGCACCGGTCAGTTCCTTCCGATGGTCACCGGACCGTCCGGGATGACCTTCAACTACTCCGACGGTGCGCCCCGCCGCACGTTCGAACCCGCTCTCCACTGGTTTGCGCGACGCTACCAGCGTCCCGACTGGCTCTACGGCGAGCCGCCCCTGGTCCGCGGACGTCCCACCGGCCCGGGCCGACTCCAGGCGCTCACCCTCCTCTGGCTCACCAACCCGGCTGCGCCCGAGGCGATGCATCTGCCGCTGCACTGGTTGGGCGGCGGCCAGGTTCCCATCAGCATCCATCGCTCTTCGTGGAACGACGCGCAGGCCGTCTTCGTGGGACTCAAGGCCGGCTCCCCCTCCTACAACCACGGCCACCTGGATGGCGGTTCCTTTGTCCTGGATGCGCAGGGCCTGCGCTGGGCGGTGGATCTCGGCGCCGACGACTACCACCGTATCGAATCGCGCGGCATCGATCTGTGGTCGCGACAACAGGACTCGCCGCGCTGGTCGGTGTTCCGGCTCTCCCATCTGGCCCACAATACCCTGGTGATCGACGGCCAACCCCAGCGCGTCGACGCCGCGGCGCGCTTCGAACATTTCTCCGCGGACCCCTCGTTTCCCCAGTCCCGGCTCGACCTGACGCCGCTCTATGCCGGCCAGGCAAACTCAGTACGCCGAGGGATTGCTCAACTGCCCGAAGGACGAATCCTCGTCCGCGATGAACTCCGCGGCCTGCGCCCCGGCGCAAAAGTCCGTTGGGCCATGCTTACCCCCGCCGTGCCCGAAGTGCCCCGTTCCAATTCGGTCGTACTCCAGCAAAAGGGCCGCACCCTCCTCCTCGAACAGGTTCCCGCTCCAAGCCTCGCCACGTGGACCACCGCGGACCTTTCGCAACCGGCCCACGAATGGGATTCGCCCAACCCCGGCATCACTCTCCTCGCACTCAGCGCCGAGGCGCCCCCGACTGGCCAACTCACCTTCGCCATCCTCATCCACACCCAACCCAACGCCAAGCCATCCGACGCGTCGCGCGCCACCGCACTTCGCCCTCTCGCCGATTGGCCCTGAACCCGTCCGTCGGACCGGAGCGTCGAACGGCGCGGAAACTCCGGCGAAAGAATCGTGTTCGGCTCGCCGCGCCGCCTGCACTAGCCTCCCGCCCATGAATCGCGATGAGGTCGCTGCGATCCTGGAAGAGATCGGTGTCCTGCTGGAGTTGAAGGGCGAAAACCCATTTAAAACCCGCGCCTACAGCACCGGGGCGCGCAGCCTGGAATCACTCGAGGAACCGCTGGAGAAACTCGTCGCCGAAAATCGACTCGGAGAACTCAAGGGCTTCGGTGAGGCGCTGCAATCCAAGGTCGCCACGCTCGTCACCACCGGGACCCTCCCCTACTACGAGGAACTCAAGAAGTCCGTTCCCGCCGGACTGCTGGAGATGCTGCGCCTCCCTGGAGTGGGCCCCAAAAAGGTCCGCAAGCTCCACCAGGAACTCGGCCTCACCACCGTCGACGCCTTGGAAGCCGCCTGCCGAGACGGTCGCGTCGCCGCCCTCGACGGTTTCGGCGAGAAATCGCAGCAAAAGATCCTCGAAGGAATCGCGTTCCGTCGGCAATTCGCCTCCCGCCATCGCCTCGCCCAGGCCCTCGCCGTCGCGGAACCCATCCTCGACGCGCTGCGCAGTCACCCCGAGGTCCTCCGCTGCAGCACCGCCGGCAGCCTGCGTCGGTGGAAGGAAGTCGTCGGCGATCTCGACTTTGTCGTCTCCTCCAAAACCCCCGCCGACATCCTCGATTTCTTCGTCTCTCTGCCCGGTGTCGAATCCATCTCCGGACGCGGCGACACCAAGGCCTCGGTGATTCTCACCGGCGGCATCCAGGCCGATTTGCGCGTGGTCGCGGACTCCGAGTTTCCCTTCGCGCTCGCCTACTTCACTGGCAGCAAGGAACACAACATTGTCATGCGCCAACGCGCCATCGCGCGCGGCCTGCGTCTGAACGAATACGGTCTCTTCCGCTCCGCCGAGGAAACCCGCGATCCCGCGAAACTCGTGCGGTGCCAAACCGAGGACGAGATCTTCCGCGCACTCGACCTCGAGTTCATCCCCCCCGAGCTGCGTGAGGACCTAGGAGAGTTTGTCGCCGCCGAGTCTGCATCGCTTCCCCGACTCCTGGAGTGGACTCAACTCAAGGGCTCCCTTCACAACCACTCCACCTGGAGCGACGGACGCCAGAGTCTCGAGGATGTCGCCGCGCGCGCCCACGAAATCGGCTGCGCCTACTGGGCGGTCACCGACCACTCGAAGTCCTCGTTCCAGGCCAACGGCCTCGATGTCGCCCGGCTCCGCCAGCAACTCCAGGCCATCGCCGCCATCAACCAATCCTACCAGGACGCCGGCACGGACTTTCGCCTGCTGACGGGCACCGAGGTCGATATCCTCAAGGACGGCCTCGACTTCCCGGACGAGGTGCTCGCGCAACTCGAAGTGGTCGTGGCCAGCCTCCACGTGCCCGCGCGAGAGGAGGCCGAGAACACCCGCCGTCTCATCCGCGCCGCCCAGAATCCCTACGTCCACATGCTCGGACATCCCACCGGACGTCTGCTCCTCGAACGCGACGCCTACCCCGTCGACCTCCATGCCGTCATCGAGGCCTGTGCCGAAACCGGCACCTGGATCGAGCTCAATGCGAGCTCGTACCGGCTCGATCTCGACTGGCGATTCTGGCGATCCGCCGCCCGCAAAGGAGTGCGCTGCGTGATCAATTGTGATGCGCACCGCGCCGATCACGCCGGCTTTCTGCGCCTCGGAGCCGGGATCGCCCGCAAGGGCTGGCTCACCCGCGACGACGTGATGAACACCCGCTCCCTCCCTGAGCTCCGCCAGGCCCTGAACGCCAAACGCGCGTAGGTCCCTGGCCTCGCCTTGCGCTCGCCTGCTCGCCCCCGCCTTAGACCCCTCGACGGTGTCCTTTTCCGCCGCGGCCATTGACAGTTTCGTGGTGACCCTGCTACGAAGCGCGACCCTCAGAAAGAAACGCGCATCATCATGGTCATCA
>JADLFD010000319.1 GCA_020845805.1 Verrucomicrobiales bacterium
GATCCTCATCGAGGTCGACCGCCAGCTCGCCGAAGCCACCGGGCTCAACCTCTACCAACTCACCCAGGAACTCGGAGCCGACAACTTCACCATGGCCAGCGGCCATGTGCTCGATTCCGGCCGCAAACTCCTCCTCCGCTCCGTCGCCCAATACCACACCGTGGACGAACTCGAGAACCGGCCACTCTCCCCCACCGTGCGGCTGCGCGACATCGCGCGCATTCGCTTCGAGGAACCGGAAAAGCGCTACTCGGTGCGCGTCAACAGCCGGCCCGCCGTGGCCCTCGTGGTCTTCAAGGAAGGCGAGGCCAATACGGTCGATGTGTCCCACCGTGTGCAAGCCGAGTTCGAACGCCTGCAGAAGGATCCGCGGCTGGCCACCATGTACAGCGAGATGCTCTTCAACCAGGGCAAGGTGGTGGAGGAATCCCTCGACAACCTCGTTTCCGGCGGCATCCAGGGCTCCCTGCTCGCCGCCCTCATCCTCTTCTTCTTCCTCGGTCGCATCCGGCTGACGATCATCATCACCCTCTCCATCCCCATCTCCCTCCTGATCGCGCTGGTGGCCATGTTCTTCACCGGCGAATCCCTGAACATCCTCACCATCCTCGCCCTGGTCATCGCGGTCGGCATGCTCGTCGACAACTCCATCGTGGTGGCGGAAAACATCCACCGGCTCCACCTGGCCGGACACGACCGCGCGGAGGCCTGCATCCTCGGGGCCGCCGAGATCGCGCTGGCCATCACCATGGCCACCCTGACCACGGTCATCGTCTTTGTCCCCGCCGCCCTCGTCGAAGGCGAAGGTCAATTCTTCCTCATCCGCCTCGCGCTCCCGGTCTCCGTGTCGCTCCTGGCCTCCCTCCTCGTAGCCCTGGTCTTCGTGCCCCTCAGCGTTTACCTCACGCTGCCCCGGCACCAGATCCAGCACGATTCCTCCTGGTGGCGGCGGTTCCATGACCGCATGAACGGAGTGCTCGAACGGCTCTACGACCTTTCCCACGGCGCCCTCAATCGCGCCTACGTGACCTCCCTCGCCTTCTTCCTCCGCCACCGCCTCGACCTCGCCCTCCTCCTCGGACTGGTCTTCGCCCTCACCTTCGGCTGGGCGGCGCGCAAGATCGAGTTCGTGCAACAGCAGGACGAGGACCAGACCCAGTTCCAATTCAGCGTCGAAGCCTCCAACGAATACGGCTTCGAGGATCTGGGAGACTACTTCCGCGACGTGGAGAAAGTGCTCGAGAAGCGCAAGGAGGAGTTCGGTCTCAAGGGCTACTTCGTCTTCTTCCGCCAACGCTTCGGCAGCGTCGAAGGCTGGTTCGACGATCAACGCACCTCCACCAAGTCCGTGAAGCAGGTCGCCGCCGACCTGCTGAAGGAGTTCCCCAAAAAACCCGGCATTCGCATCTTCCAAGGTGAGGAAAACCGCGCCGAGGAATCCAAGGGGCGCACCGTGTTCGTGGTCCACCTGGAAGGGGACGACTCCACGGAACTCGAAGACGTCGCGGGCCGCATCGAACCCCTGTTTCTCTCCATGCCCGGCGTGCTCGGGGTGCGAAAGGGCGAGGAGACCGCGCCCAGCGAGATGGCGCTCCGCATCGACCGCGACCGGGCCGCCGCCGCGGGCGTCAACCCGGAGATGATCGCCGGCTTGGTGGGCTACGCCCTGCGCGGCTCCCAACTGCCCAAGTTCAACGACGCCGGCCGCGAGATCCCCGTGCGCATCCGCTTCGAGGAAGCCGATCGCGAAACCATGAGCGAACTCGGCGGCTTCCAGGTCCCCACCCCCGACGGAGGGCGCCTCACGCTCTCCGCACTGACCGAGAGCCGCGTGCAAAACGCCCCGCGCAGCATCTTCCGACGCGACAAGAAAACCACGCGGACCATGACCTTCGAACTCGTGGAGCAGGACAGCAGCCTCACCCGCGACCGGCTCAATGCGCTGCAGCGCAGTCTCGCCCTGCCCGAAGGCGTGACTTTCGGCACGTCGTTCTACCAGGACGCGCGCGAAGAGATGATGACCATGGTCTTCGCGGCCGGCCTCTCCATCATCTTCATCTACCTCCTGATGGGATTTCTCTTTGAGAGCTTAATCCTGCCGCTCTCGGTCATCCTCACCATCCCCCTCGCCGGCATCGGCGTGGTCTGGATGCACGTGCTCACCGGGAAGGATATCGATTTCCTGGGCGCCGTGGGGGTGATTCTGCTCATCGGCGTGGTGGTCAACAACGGCATCGTGCTGGTCGACTACGTCAATCGCCTCCGCGAAGAAGGCCACACCCGAAACGAGGCGCTCCTGCTCGCCGCCGACCGCCGCTTCCGCCCCATCCTCATGACCGCCCTGACCACCATCATCGGCATGGTGCCACTCACGGTGAGCGCCCCGACGGAGATCGGACTGAGTTACAAAAGCTTCGGTCTCACCCTGATCGGCGGCATGACCACCGCCACGTTCCTCACCCTCCTGGTGGTCCCCCTCTTCTACTCCTTCTTTGACGACCTCCGGGAATTCACCGCCGCCATGGTCGCCCGGCTCCGCCATCCTTCCCCCACCCCAACGGAAGTGCCCGCGCCCAGCCCGGACCTCCAGAAGCCCGCCTGAAACCGCCGGGCGCATCCCGACCCGACACACGCCTTGGATTGTGCTTCCCGGATCCGGGCGTAGGCTGGCTCCCATGAACGGTCCTGCCACGTGCTTCCGTCCCGTCCGCCTGCTGGCATTCGCGGCGCTCCTCTCGCTCTCGCTCTCCCTCGCGATGTCGTCCTCTCGGGTTCGAGCGGCTGACTTCTGGGAACGCCTCGGTCTGAAGAAGGCCGGGTCCTCAGAAGCCGCCGGCGCCCTGCTCTCCCAGGCCCTCACCGACGACCAACTCATCGGCGGCCTGCGCGAGGCGCTGGGCAACGGCATCGGCCGCGCCCTCACCGAACTGGGACGCAACGACGGATTCCTCACCAATCTCGCGGTCCGCATCCCCATGCCGGACTCGTTGCGCAAAGTGGAACGCCTGGCGCGTTCCGCGGGTCAGGAGGCACTCGCCGACGAGTTCGTCTCCTCCATGAACCGGGCCGCGGAGAAGGCCGTGCCCGAAGCCGCGGCGGTCTTCCGCGAGGCGGTCACGAAGATGACCATCGCCGACGCCAAGGCCATTCTCGATGGACCCAAGGACGCCGCCACGCGGTTCTTCGAGAAAACCACCCGCACCAATCTTCAGGTGCGCTTTCAACCCCTCGTGCAGGAAGCCACCTCCCGGGTCGGTGTGACGCAACGCTACAAGTCGCTCACCTCGCAGATCGGCGCCCTCGACTCCCTCGGCGGCGGGCTCTTCGGCAACCTGCGCAAATCCGCGGTCTCCATCCCCGATCTCGACCTCGACGCCTATGTCACGGACAAGGCGCTCGACGGTCTGTTCCACACGGTGGCCGAGGAGGAAAAACGGATTCGCGAGAACCCCGTCGCGCGCACGACCGATCTGCTGCAGCGCGTGTTCGGCAGCGCACGACGCTGAGGGTGAAGGATTCCTGATCCCCTTCACCCCACCTCAACACCCCAAGGCTGCTGGCGGTCCGCCGTCAGAGTTTCCAACCCTTGCGGTACCGGTGCTGGATGAACTCGTCCGCTGCGGCGCAGTTCCGCGCCTTCATCCGCTTCGCATCCCACTCCAGGCGCTGCTGCACCCGGTAGGCGACATTCCCCAACAGGGCCGCCTCGGTCAGCGGGCCCGAATAGTCGAATCCGCAGGTGGTCGGTCCCCCAGTGCGAATGGCCTGCACCCACTCCTGATGATGCCCGATCGACTCGGGAATGCTCGGTGCCGGCGGCACGAATCCCTCGTAATCCTTCTCCGGCAGGAGCCGGTGCCGGCCATAATCCGACACGAGCATCCCTTTGCTCCCGATGAAGAGCACCCCGCTCTTCCATTGCGGGAAAAGGTTTTCCCGGATGAACAGCGGGTGCAGCCCCCCGTGATACCACGTCAACGCCACCGGTGGCTGCGTCTCGCGCGCAGGGTACTCGTATCGCACCACGAGCTTCGGCGGCGGTGCCGCGGCGTCCACCGGCGGACCCTCCACCGGCTCCACACTCACCGGCGACCGTAGATCCAACGCCCAGTGCGGCAGATCCATGTAGTGAC
>JADLFD010000320.1 GCA_020845805.1 Verrucomicrobiales bacterium
AGTTTCGCCGTGGCGATTTCCCCGGATGGCCGGTACGTGGCGGGCAGCCGCGCGAATCGCGTGGAGGTCTATGAGTTGTCCACGCGCCGCATCGTGGCCCGCCTGGTGGATGGAACTGGGCGCGAAGCGGCACATCGCGACGTGGTCAATGCGCTCGCGTTTTCGCCGGATGGCGAGTGGATCGCTTCGGCCGGGTTTCGCGAGGTGAAGCTCTGGCGACGATCGGTGGCCGGCGCGCGCGACGCCGAGGGGACCGTGGTATCAGGACCCTGGACCGCCGTGGACGAGATGAACACGAGGGGCGTCCGTTTGGCGGGAACGCGCGACGGGGTGGTGACGGTGCGCGATGCCATGGGGCATCCGGTGCGCACGTTGCACCTGGGCCGCGGTGCCGTGCGGTCGGTGCGTGCCACACCCGAGGGGCGCCGGGTGGCGGCGGTCATCGAAGGGGAAGGGGTGGTGGTGGTGGACGTGGAGACCGGAGTCGCGCTGCGTGCGTCCCCGGGGGTGGTGCTGGCGGAGACGCTCCATTGGATGGATGCCGGGCGGGAAGTGGCCGTGGGCACCGAGGGCGGATCGCGTCTGAAACGTTGGCGGGTCCCGGAGGAGTGGAGCGCCGCGGGCACCCTCGAGGCGCTTGGCGATCTGGATCGGCTCGAAGCGGCTCTGGTGAGCGCGGGACAGGCGGGGCCGAAGCGCGACCATCGTTACCTGGTGGGCGCGGACGGCAGCGTGAAGCTCTTTGCTCCCGGCGTGGAATCCCCTGTGCGCGAACTTCCCACGGGCCCGCCCTCGGTGGCCGGGGCCGTGTCCCTCGATCTCCAGCACGTGGCCCTGGCGGGCGCGGACGGCGTGGTGCGCGTGTGGAACTGGGAGGGGACGCCCAAATTGATTTCCGAAGGGGGGCCGGATGCCGGGTTGAGCCTGGCGGTGACGCGCGCTGAGCAGGCCGAGACGTTCCTGCGTCGCGAGGTGGAATTCCATCAGGCGGCGGTCCAGCGCGGGGAAGAGGAGGTGCGAAAGACGGGGGAGACCCTCGCCAAGGCCACCACGCGACAGGCGGAGAACGAGAAGGCCCTGGCCGCGAAACGCGCTGAGTTGAAGACGCAAGCCGACGCTCAAGCCGCCGCGCAGAAAGAGAAGGACGAGCTGGCCGCGGCTTGGAAACAGGCTTCGGAAGCCTGGTCGGCGGCCGAAGCGACGATGAAAGAGGCCCGGAACCAGGCGGCCTCGGTTTCCTCGGCAGCCGACCAAGTGCCCCAACGTCTGGATGCGCTGGTGACCGCGGCCATGGCCGCGGGACAGGCCAAGGCCGCGTTGGATCGGGCCACGGCCGAGATCCCACCGCGGCAGAAGCAGGCAGAGGAAAAGCTGGCTGCCGCAACCAAGGCCATCGCCGACCTGGACGGTCCCCTGAAGAAAGCCGAGATCGCGGTGTCGACTTCGGTGGACGACGCCACCCTGGCGCGTAGTCAGTCCGAACGCGCCACTCGTGAGTTGGCGGAATCGAAGTCCGCTCGGGAACGGAACGAGGCCGCCCGACCGGCCGCGGCGGCGGCGCTGGAAGCGGCCAAAGCAGAAGCGACGCGGCACATTTCGAGCCTCGTGACGCGACTCACCTTCGCCCCTGATGGCACGACCCTCGCCGCGGCGCGGGCTTCGGGGCGCATCCAAGTCTGGGATGTGGCGACCGGAGGACTACGGGATTCCTGGACCTGCGAAGCGGTTGCGGGAGTGACGGCGGGAACAGGCGCGATCCTCGGTCTCGAGTGGTCCGGGGACAGCCTGATCCGGGTGATGACCGAGCGTGCGGAGGTGCGCCATGGGGTGGTGAACGAATGGAGCCTGGCCCGGACCCTGGGCGGGGAGGGGACGAGCGCGGCGGCGGGATTTCAGGATCGCGTGAATGCTTTGGCGTTTCGCGGGGATGGCGGTGCGTTGCTGACGGGCGGGGGGGAACCGACGCGTGGTGGGGAGATGAAGCTGTGGTCGATCCCGGACGGAAAACTCCTGCGTGATTTCGGGACGCTGCATAGCGACGCGGTGCTGGCACTGGCGTTCTCGCCGGATGGCGGGATGGCGTTGAGCGGGGGTGCGGATCGGTTCATGCGGTTGGTCGACCTGGGCACGGGCAAGGCGGTACGTCATTTCGAGGGGCACACGCATCATGTGATGGGCGTGGCCTGGTTGCGCGACGCGCGCACGGTGGCCAGCGCAGGCGCAGAGGCGGCGGTCAAGGTGTGGAACTGCCGGACCGGCGACCGCTTGAAGAACGTGGATGGCTTCGGCAAGGAAGTGGTGTCGATCCAACCCCTCGGCGTCTCGGATCAGTTTGTGGCGGCGACGGGTGCGGGCCAGGCGCGCGTGTTCAAAGCGGGGGGCGAGACGGTGCGCAGTCTGGATGCTCGTGGCGCCTTCCTGCATGCGCTGGCGGTGACGCCGGAGGGTCGGTGGGCGGTCGGCGGCGATGCGGAGGGGACCCTGCGTGTGTGGTCGGTCGAGGACGGGAAACTGGTGGCGGAACTCAGCGCCGGACGCTGAGTCGAGCGCCGTCTCACGACGGCGACTACGGAAGGGGGAGTAGCCGCGGACGTGGGTCCGCGTTGGATGGCGTTGGCGAATGGAGTCGCGGGAGCGGTCGAGCGCCGTCTGACGACGGCGACTACGGAAGGGGGGAGTAGCCGCGGACGTGGGTCCGCGTTGGATGGCGTTGGCGAATGCGGTTGCGGGAGCGGTCGAGCGCCGTCTGACGACGGCGACTACGGATGGAGGGGAGAGGACGCGGCGGACGTGAGTCCGCGTCGCCGGCGGAGGGTGTACCACCCGAGCGCAACGAGGCCCAGCATCGCGGGCACGATCTGGTGCGATTCGGGAACCACGGCGTAGACGCCGACCCGCGAACCGACTTCATAGCCTACAAA
>JADLFD010000321.1 GCA_020845805.1 Verrucomicrobiales bacterium
GAAGATGGTGCGCACTGCAGGGCTCGAACCTGCGACCCCTTCCGTGTGAAGGAAGTGCTCTACCACTGAGCTAAGCGCGCAACCGGCGTCGCGGAGACCGCAACGCGGCGGAAACTATAGGGCCCACTCGAAAACTGGCGCAAGCGGGTTCTTGCCGCGGGTTTTTGCCGCTCCCTTCCCATCCTCCGCCTCCCCTGGGCTGCGTTCCAGCCGGCGGCGCACCCGATTCGTCCCGACCCGCACGGGGAGGCACCGTTCCCCCGGCGGGTGCTGCCACCGCGAAACACGGAGGTGCGCCCCGGAAAAAGAAGAAGGCCGGACTTTCGCCCGGCCTTCGTGCGTGAATCAGATCGCTACGAGCGCGATTAGAACTTCGAGCGGGCGAACTTCTTCGCTTCGGTGGCCGGCACCGTCAACGGGCTGGTGCCCGCGAGCGGAGTCCACGGACCCGTGATGCTGTCGGCGACTTCCAGCGTGCCCTGGAAGGTGAGGACCACGCTCGTGCCGGTGCGCGCGACCGAGATGGTCGGTGCCGCCGCCGGCTTGTTGGGCGCCACACCCACGCGGTAGGTCTTGAAACCTCCGTTCGCGGTGTCGTTCAGCAGCGCCTTGGTGCCGTTGGCTTTGACCGAGAAGATCTCGATGTTGGCCCCGCCGCCGCCTTCGTTCCAGATGACGCGCAGCGGATAAACGCCGGCGGAACCCACCACGAAGGTGAAGAGCGTGTCCGAGGCGCCACGACCACCGTCGAACTGGCCGAGGATGGCGCCGTCCGCCGGCACGTTGATGTAGCCGGCCTGGGCGCGGAAACCGTCGTCGCTGTTGACGCCCATCGTGACCACCCCGGCGGGCAGTTCCACGAAGGCAACGACTTCGGCGTCGACACCATCGGTCGAACCATTCAGGCCCGGGATACCCGGCATCTGCTGGTCGGGCACGAAGTTGCCGTTGGCTTCACCCTCGGCCTGGCTGAGGTTGATCACCGTGGGGATCTCGAACTTCACGAGATTGTTGACGACCACGCCGGCTCCGGAGGCGACGCCGATGGCGTTGAGGTCGGCCAGGTTCTCGGTCACCGGGGTGGTGCCGTTCATCAGCTTCCCGGCCAGCGCATCTTCCGTCTGCTTGAGGCTGGTGTGCGTGAAGGTTTCGTTCTGGAAGACCTTCCAGATGAAGCCCGGCTTGGTGTTGTCGAAGGAAACCGCCTGGTGCGAGGCGCCCAGCGTCGGGTACTCGGCCACTTCGAACGACCACTCGACCGTGGTGGCGGTGCCGCCGGCATCGGGATAGGTCAGCGCGACCGTGTGGGTCGACTTCGAGAGCAACAGCGCGCTCGGGACGTAGGTGATGGTCGCGAACGCGCCATCCTTGACGAACGTGGGCGTCACCGCGGTGCCGTCGAGCTTCAGCGTGACGTTCTCAGCCGTCCACGGGGACTTGCCGTCGAGATGCACGATGCGGAGCGAGGCATTGGCCGCGACACCCTTGGCATTCACGCCCGGGCTGCGGGTGGAGAAGACGCCGTCCGCCGGCACGGGGAGATCCACCGCGGCGGAGAGGAACGAGCCAGGGATCGGGGTCAGCGTCCCGGCCGGGGTCGTGTCGCCTTCCTTGCGCCACGCGATCTGGCCGTAGTCGCCGCCGCCACCTTCCTTGTACACCATGCGGATGTAGTAACGATTGCCGGCCGTCAGTGCGATCGGCTCCGAGGTGCGGGTGTGGTCGCCGGGCTCGGTGAAGTTGTTACAGCAGCTGGTCTCCTGCGCGATGCTGACCAGATTGGCTTCGGTCGCGTCGGTGCTGAGCAACAGTTCGGAGGCGTCATCGGAGTAGATGAAGAACCGGTAGCTGCCGCTTTCCTTCGGCGTGAGGAATCCCTCCATGATCGCGCCGTAGTTCTCGAGGCCGTCGGTCGGGAAGTAATCGCGGCTGTTGGCCGAGAACAAGGCGCCGGTGCCCGTCGGGCTCGCCGGATAGCGCTCATCGCCATACAGGGCATCCACGGCCGTGCCCGCGATGTCCGACCAGTAGGCGAAGCGCAGCACCCCGGAGCGAGCCAGGAGGTAGGAGTAAACCTTGGCCTGCGTTCCCGCAGCCACGGCGTTCTTCGAGGTGTCGGTCACGCCCGTGATGCTCACGGTGTAGGCCGTCGCCCCAGGCGCCTGCGCCGCGGTGGTCAGGGTCACCACCTTCGATTTGTAGCTCGCGCCAGTGATGGCGAGGCTCGGCGCAATGGCGTAGTTCGCCACGTTGGTCGCGGTCGACGGATCCACTTCCTCCGAGAAGGTCAAGGTGATCGAGTTGAAGGTCCCCGACGTCGCCGAGGACACCAGGGTCGGCTTGGTGACGTCGATCGGGTTCGTGCCCGCCTTGTACTCGTTGAGGTTGCTCACGCCGTCGCCGTCGAAGTCCTGCGCCGCGTCGGCCGCGTCGTTGGGATTAAAGCCCATCTCGACTTCGTAGCTGTCCGGCATGCCGTCCTTGTCGGCGTCCGGGAGTCCGCCGCCGCCCACGACCCCGAAGTACTCGACCTCGTTGAGCTGATGCAGGCTGCCGGGAGTCTCCCAGGCGATGTAGCGGAGGTAGCTGAAGGGAGCGGACGCCGTGGGCAGCGTGAACTTCGCCACCTGATTGCGCTCCGTCCATGGCACGGTCGTGTCCGTGAAACGATAGATGTTGACGTAGGTCGTCCCATCGCTGGATCCCTGGATCGCCCAATCGGTCGGATCGCGATCAGGGGAGTCGTTGCCGGAAGTGACGGTGAAGTGGGTCAGGCTGACCGGCTGCGCAAATTTGACAGACACCCACACCGGGGCGTCGACCGTCGGATCGTCGCAGCACCACTTGTCGTTCCCGCCACCCACCTTGTTGTCGAAGATGTTGAAGGAGAATTCGCCGCCTTCGAAGTTGGGCTCGTGGCTGGACGTGATCTCGGTCCAGTTCCACGTCGGGCTGGTGAAGGAGTCCAGGGCGTCCTCGCCATCGTTCTCCGGATCGGTCAAGTCGCCACCCAGGAGGCTCTCGGCGCCGACGCCAAGAATCTCAACCGTCACGTTGGGAGTAGTCTGTGCCCGGGACGATAGGGCCAATGCGGGGAGCATCAGGACTACGCCCGCGAGCAGTGCTTTGGGCAGCATTTCGCGTTTGTCCATTTTGGTTTCAGCAGTTTTCTCAGGTTACACAACACCCCTCGCTGGCCATGAGGCATCCCTTAGGGGACACCTCACGTTCTCGGAACAACAGAGATCCGGGAAACGCAGGGCAGTTTGATGGATACGTGGCGAGCGTGACGAAGGGATTGCCCTTGTCAATGATCCATACGCGAGTTGGCAATCCGCTGATCAGGTTCTTCGCAAATACTTGCTACATCAACGAATTAGCCACGCTTAGAAACCCTGCTTCCGCGGTGCTTTCGAGCGATCCCACCCCCCGGCAAACCGACCGGTCCAGGCCCGGTTTCCAGGCTCCCGCCCGAGCCTCCGCAGGGCCTTCGGGTCACGACAGCGGGCAGGCCGAATCCCATGCCGCCCCTCGCGGAAAACGGTAGCGCTCGCGTGACGCAGCCCGGATCTCCGTGCTGTAACCCGGTCGTTCCGGTACCTGATAAGCTCCCCGCACGAGGCGGACCGGGTCCACGAAGTGTTCGTGAAGGTGATCGACGAATTCCACCACCCGATCCGCTCTCGGACCGCCCACCGCGACGGCGTCGATCAGGGCGAGGTGCTGCACGTGCTCGCACAACCCCACTCCCCCGGCGTGCGGGCAAACCGGGACCCCGAACTTCGCCGCCAGCAGCATCACGGCGAGACACTCGTTCACCCCCGCAAGCCGGCAGGCGTCCAACTGACACACCTGCAGTGCGTCAGCCTGGAAGAATTGTTTGAACATCACCGCGTTGGCACAGTGCTCCCCCGTGGCCACGCGGATGGGCGTCACGGCCCGGGCGATCGCGGCATGGCCCAGGATGTCGTCGGGACTCGTGGGTTCCTCCACCCAGGCCAGATCATATCGCGACAACGCGTGCACGGACGCGATGGCCTGCGGCACGTCCCAGACCTGGTTGGCGTCGATCATGAGTCGTCGACGCGGCCCGATCTCCTCGCGGACCAACGCCGCCCGGCGCGCGTCCTCCGCTGGATCGCGTCCCACCTTGATCTTGAAATCCTCCCATCCCTCGGCGACGGCGTCCCGACAGCGGCGGCGGATCTCGGCGTCCGAGTACCCCAGCCACCCGGCCGAAGTCGTGTAGGCGCGCACCCCTTCGCGGCGCACGCGCGCTTCCTCCGCCGCCTTGGCCGGCGCCCGCTGTTCCAACAAGGCCAGCGCCTCCTCCCGCGTGAGCGCATCGCTCAGATACCGGAAATCCACGCACCCCACCAACTGGCGCGGGGTCAGATCGACCACCAGTTTCCACAGCGGTTTTCCCTCGCGCTTCGCCCACAGGTCCCACACGGCATTCATCAGCGCCGCCGAGGCGAGATGGATCACGCCCTTGTCCGGGCCCAACCAGCGCAGCTGCGAATCGCCGTTGAGATGGCGCCAGAAGCCCGCCATGTCCGAGACCACCGCCTCCAGTTCCCAACCTTCGACGCGGGGTTGCAGCGCGCGGATGGCTTCGCACACCACATCGTTGCCGCGGCCGATGGTGAAGGCCAACCCGTGCCCCAGCGGTCCGTCGTCCGTCCCCGTCCCCAGCACGACATAGGCCGCCGAATAGTCCGGGTCCGGATTCATGGCGTCGGAACCATGCCGCCCGGTCGAGGTGGGAAACCGCAGGTCGAGGATCTCAACGATCTGGAGGCGTGGCGCAGGCATGGTCGGATAGGTGGGTTTCGGCAGGGAACTCGAGTCGCGGAACCGTGGGTGTATGCTCGGCCGACCACCGCACCCACAGGTCGTCGCGTTGCTCCGGCGACAGCGTGGTGCCCGCCACGGCGCTTGAGCCGGCGCCGTCCAGATACAGCTGCAGCGCGCGATTGCGATGAGGACCGCGCCGGTAGAACTCGGCGACCTCCTCGAAATCCGCCGCGACGAAGGCGCGTTCGAACTCGTTCGATGGCTCCGGAACCGCGGAGACGAGGCGCGCCACCAGGGGGTCCCCATTCCCGGTCAGATAAGTCCTCAGGTCCGGGAGTAACTCGCCGGCGAGGGTGCCCGACCACGTCCAGCACCGGATCCCTGCACGTCCCACCAGGGGACGCGGCAGTTGGCGCGGGTCGGTGGTTCCCACGCCCGCGTACCAAGTCAACCGGGCCAGGGCAGCCAGGGCCTGGGCCACTCCGCCTCGGAATGCTCCATAGCTTTCCCCCTCGGGCACCGCCTGAACGCCGAGCGTCAGCTCCGTGACCGCCGCCTGCCAAGTCAGCTTCAGAAACCGCGCCGATGCCGGCCACGTGCCGGCGCGGTTGAAGCGCGGGCGCAAGGTGCGGATCAACTGGTTCTCCAACAACCGGGCCTCGGTCTCGCTGGCGCAGACCTGCCACTCGATGCGCCGCACGGTGTGGATCAACCGTCGCGTCTTGGCCGACTGATCGGTGGTACGCCGGTAGGACGACAATCGCGCCCGCAGATCCCCCGCCTTCCCCACGTAGATCAGAGCGTCGGTGGCGTCGAACATCCGATAAACGCCGGGTTCTTTGGGGATGGTGCGGAAGAAGCCGGCCCCGAGTCGTTCGACCAGGGGTTGCGGCGCGGGAAAGAGGCGGGCCTGTTTCATGCCACGCGCTCCGCCACCAACTCGATCTCGCGACACGGTCGCAACGCCACCAGCGCGGCGCGCACGGCGCGGAATCCCCTTTCCCCGAGTCGCGCACGCGCCGCCAGGTTGGCCGCAAACCGGTCATAGCCGTAGCGCCGGGCGCGGCATTCGCGCACCTGCCACCCGAGCGTGGTCACGAGGCGGCCCAGATTCTGCGCGTTCCAGTGGTAGAGGTGATGATTGGGCTCGGCCGGATCGAACCGCGCGTAGCGACGCTCCACTTCCCAGGGCACGTGCAACACCAACCGGCCCCCGGGCCGCAGCACGCGCGCGAGCTCGTTCAAGGCAGCCGGAGGATCCAGGAGATGCTCCAGGGTGTGATGACAGATCGCGACCTCCACCGAGGCGTCCGGCACTTCGTGGGTTCCCGCCACGAACTCGATGCCCAACGCGCGCACGCGATCGGCCAGAAACGTCGCGGCGTCGGCCCCGATCCGACGTGCGCAACGCAGGTGCGCCAGGTTCCAGCCGCTCCCCACTCCCAGCTCAAACACCGTGTCCCCAGCCCGCACCCAGCAGGCGAACTTCTCGGCGCGCAAGGCAAACACCCAGGGCTCGGCCGCCGCCCTCAACTCGCGCTTGCCCTCATGGTAGGCCCGTCCCGCGGCGCCCTGATACAGGGTGGCCGCGGGATCAATCCGGGCATGTCGCGAAGGTTCCACAGGTGCACGCAGGCGATGGAAACAGCGGCGGCATCCTGCGCCGACGGGATCCGCCTGCAAAGGCAACAACGCGTCCGTGCCTCCCCCGCTCCTGCTCATCCCGTTCATCCGGTCGTTCCCGACTCCAGCACCAGAATTGACCAGCACGCCGCCCGCAGCGGCCCGCCTTTCTTTTTTCGTTTTCCTCCCCGGCCGGATCCGCAGACTCGCCGCGCATGAGCAAGCCGTCCCGCGCCTCGTCTTCCCGGAAGTTCGCCGCCTACCCGCGCCTCAACCCGCTGGGGATCGGGCGCGACATTTCCGCGGCGGACCTCATCGACCAGGTGATGCTGGCCTACAATGGGGGGCGCCTGCGCGAGGGCTGCCGCTTGTTCGCTGAGAAGATGCTCGCCGACCAGGGCACCATTGGCATGAGCCTCACCGGCGCCCTCACCCCCGCCGGACTCGGCAAGAGCTGCCTCATCCCGCTCATGAAGGCCGGGTTCGTCGACTGGATCGTCTCCACCGGCGCCAACCTCTATCACGATCTGCATTACGGACTCGATATGCAGCTCTACGCGGGCTCGCCGTTCCTCAACGACGTCGACCTCCACCGTGACGGGGTGATCCGCATCTATGACGTGCTCTTCGACTACAATGTGCTCCTCGACACCGACGCCTTCGTGCGTGAAGTGATCCGGGGTCCGGAATTCCAGCGCACCATGGGCACCGATGAGTTCCACTATCTCCTCGGCAAGTACGTCGCCGCGCGTGGGCGCCAGCTGGGTCTGAAGGATTCCTCCGTGCTGGCCGTCGCCTACGAACAGGGCATCCCGATCTTCACCAGCAGCCCGGGCGATTCGAGCATCGGCATGAACATCGCCGCCATGGCTCTGCGCGATTCGCAGCTGCTCCTGGACGTCAACCGCGACGTCAACCAGACCGCCGGCATCGTCTATCACGCGAAATCCTCCGGCTCCACCAGCAGCGTCCTGATCTTCGGCGGCGGCAGCCCGAAGAATTTCATGCTCCAGACGGAACCCCAGATCCAGGAGGTCATGGGCATCCAGGAAAAGGGGCACGATTATTTCCTGCAGTTCACGGACGCACGCCCCGACACCGGCGGCCTCAGCGGCGCCACCCCCAGCGAAGCGGTCAGCTGGGGCAAGGTGGATCCCAACAACCTGCCCGACTGCGTGGTCTGCTACACCGATTCCACCCTCTCGTTGCCGTTGCTCACCGCCTACGCCCTCTCCCGCGTGAAGGCGCGCAAGCCCAAGCGGCTCTACGACCAACGCGACGCCATCCTCGAACGCGTGCGCGCCCAATACCTCAAGACCGGCACCGTCACCAAGGTGCTCACCAGCCGCAAACTCGCCAAGCGCGCCAGCTCCGTCGGCACTCGGAAGAAGGGCTGAGGGTCCCCAACGCTCCACCGTCCCGCGGGCTGCGCCCCGGCGGTGGGCGCCCGAGGCATGGACCCCACCACCGTCCCCAGTTCCGCAAGCCACCCGCCGTTACGTGCGGGATCGGTGCCGTACCTGAATGTCGCGCCGTTGGTGCACGGCCTGGAGGGCCGGCTGGCCCTGCTGCCGCCCTCCCAACTCGCCGTGGCGCTGCGTCGCGGCGAGATCGATGCCGGACTGTTGAGTGTCACGGAGGCGTTGTTCGGTGAGGACTATGACATTCTCGACGGACCGTGCGTGGCGTCCCACGGCGAGGTCTACAGCGTCATCCTCACCTGCCGTCGTCCCCTCGACGAGGTCCGCGAGGTCCGCTGCCACGATGCCTCCCTGACCAGCGTCAATCTGCTCCGCGTCCTGCTGGCCGAGCGGGGACTGCATCCGCGCTTCGAAACCCTCGCCGACGTCGCCGAGGCCGGGGCTCACGACTTCGTCCTGCTCATCGGGGACCCGGCCATCCGGTTCCGCCAGGCGCATCCGGATCGGCTGGTTCTCGACCTCGGCCTCGCCTGGCGCGAGCTCACCGGGCTGCCCTTCGTTTACGCGGTCTGGGTGCTGCGCCGGGAAGCGGAAACCTCGGCGCTGCGCCGCGAGCTCTGCGCGGCCGCAGACCGTGGCGTGCGCGATCTCGAGAACGTGATCCGCACCACCCCGGGGTTTGATGAAACGTTCCGACGCCACTACCTCACCTCGTGCGTGAGCCATGATCTCGGTGCGAACGAGAAACAGGGGATCGCGCGCTTCGTGGCTCTGTTGCGCCGCCACGCGGGGCGCCCGGTGTTCGATCCACGTTACGTGCGGCCCTGACCAACGCCTGTCTTCCCGGCCCGCGCCGGCCCGCGCCGAGCGGTCAGCTCTCCGAAGCGGGATCCACGCGTCCAAAGAGATGACATGAGTTGTTGGCGGGCGAGCACCGTCTGAAAAATCAGTGGGGATCCTGTTTTCGAGGAAAGGGGCAGATGGCGAGGCGCGAGGAGGGAGGATACCCGACAGCGGTCTCTGACCGACGAGCCACGAAGCCAGATGCCCCTTTCCTCGAAAACCCGAAGGGC
>JADLFD010000322.1 GCA_020845805.1 Verrucomicrobiales bacterium
ATCTTTCCCCGGAACTGATCCTGCACGGCGGGATCAAAGCCCGCGCTCGCGTAGGCCTGAGCCAGGGCGGTGAGATAGTGGCCCGTCGCATGCCCGCGCAACCGGGTGGTCTCCGAATCCCAACCGCCCAAGGCCTGCGCCCCCTTCGGCTGCGGCTGGCCGAACGCATTACGGAACATGTAGAGGAAGCGATCGGGGTCGGCCTGGGCCAGACCTTGAAGGAACTTGTCGCGGTGCCGCTGGAACGGTGTCGACCGTTGCTGCGCGTCCAGGTTCAAGGTCACGCGCTCCAACGGAAACGCTTCGAGCTCACGCACCGGCCCACGCAACTCTGCGCCCTCCGCCTTCACCGTGACTACCGCGCGTGGCTCGAGTTCGGATCCCGGAATCCGACCCTGGAGGACGTACGTTCCAGCGGACCTCACCGCGTGATTATTCGTGGGCGCGGGCCAGAGGATCCGCACCGCGGGCCCCGGCCGACCGTCGCGATACACGCCCGGGACAGTACGCGGCAAGCGCGGCAAAACGCCCACTCGAGTCTCCACCGCCACTTCGGGGACACGAAGCAACGCCATTTTCGGCAGGGACGCCGCGGCCCTGGTTTCCGCACTAATCGGCGCGACGGCGGGACTCGTCGAAGGTCCCTCCCGTTCGCGGGCCGACGCGTTCTGGTGGATGGTGCCGATCTGCGCCGGGGTCAGGGCGACGCCATACACCCGCACATCATGCAGCAGGGCGTTGAGTTGAGGATCCGCGGGGTCGTGAGATTTCCCCAGATAGAACTGCACCGGCTGGCCCTCCTCCGAGGCCAATAGGGACTCCAGGCTGTGCGTGATCGGAGCGGTCTGTCCCGCGCGCACGCCGTTGGTGTAGAAGGTCAGGCTATGCCGCGGGCCATCCAAAACCACGGCGAGATGCCACCATTGCCGGAGGTCCAGACGCGGCGTGGTGGGGCCTTCCTCGCCCAGGGGGCCATCCAGGGTCAGGCACGTACGCGCCCCCTCTGTCGCCACCCCCCCGAAGGGAGTGCAAAAGAGGCGGCGGGTCCGGTCCGTGCCCAACTCAAAGAACCTCTGCCCGGGCTGGTCCGATCGAAGCCACATCCAGCCCGTCATGGGTGTCCGATTCTTGGAGTCATAGGGTCGCGTACAGGCGGCGCAGATGAACCACGGCGGTCTCTTCCTTAAGCCGATCGCGCAGAGACGATCGAAGCCACCGGATGAACTTCACGCTCCGCTGCGTGGCTTCCCGGCCCGTCCGCAGCAGGCTGGACATCGCCCGCCCAGCGGCCGTGGAAATCTCCTCCAGCGTTGAGATCCGCCTCGCACGCCGTTCGTCCTCCGGCCGATTGTGGATGTCGTGCGCAGCCTCAATCCGTCGTTCGTAGAGGACCAGTAAGTTGTAGGTGAGCGCGACAAAGCGGCCCTGGATCATGCGCGCCTCCTGGCTGCTCGCCCACGCCTTCTTCTCGCCGAGCTTGTTCTTAATCTCGTCGAAGACCTTCTCCACCTCCCAGCGGCGACGGTACAGCTCCGCCAGCACGCCCGGCGGAAGATCCGGCTCGTTGGTCAAGAACATGAACTCACGCCCGGTCTCGGGATCCCTGTATTCGATCAGGCGGAGCCGGTGCCCCTCTCTGGACAGCACCCACTGGTCGTGAAGAACCCCCCGGTTGCGTGGGTCGTTTGGGCTCCACGGATGCTCATCCGCCCACTCGAACACCATGTTCGATTTGGCCCGGCTCAGGAAATAGACAGCCGTCTCGTGGCGGCATCTCTTCCAGAACCCCAGGTCGACACCTGCACGATCGTAGACCACCAGAACTCGACGCCCCTTGGGCACGCCTTGCCGCATTCCCTTCGGCTTGAGCCGCTGGAGTACACTCATGTCATGTTCGTGCTCACCCTCGCCCACGGCCAGGTGCCGCACGCTCTGGTCGTGCAACTGAAGGCTGAAACAATGGCCCACCGCCGCCTTCTTGCCGTCGTAGCGCTCGTCATGCGCGGCGGCCTTGTGCCAGTGCATGTCGACGGCGAAGCAAAGATAGGCCGCCAGTTCGGGGATGTGTGCCAAGCGATTGGTTCCCGTGGTGGCGATCTGATCGAGCACCCCGTCGACGACATCCTCCAGGACGGCAGCGCGACGCTGGCTGTGGAGGCTGGAGAAGTAGTTCGAGACCTTCGGAGGCTGGGCGAAGCGTGAGCCGTGTTCCTGGAGGAAGGCACGTCCGCTGGGAACGTCCTCCAGCACTCGCTGGATGCCGGCCAGGACCCACTGGCCATCGGAGATCTCCGGGCAAGGCCGGGAGTGGCGGGACGCTTCGGCGAGGTTGGCGATGGGCGCGAAGAACGCGTCGTTCACGGTGAAGGATAAGCAATCAGCAGGCATTGAGGCAATTTTGGCGGCACTAGCCAGCGTCAAGCCTATTTGCTGAGGTTATGAGCCTTTCTGAGCGATCCTGCGGACTCCGGAGACTGATTCAAACCCCTACATCGCCAACCCGCGGGAGGCCCGCCCAGACCAGGCCATCACCCCGCTTCTGACATCCGAGTATCTCGGTTTATCGGACACCGATGCAGCCCGTGACAGTGATGGCGTCCAAACCCTCCAAGGCCACTCCTGGAATCTGGACATAGGCATCCCCTGTTCCCGGCAGAGACAGCACCTCGCCGAACTTTGGATCCGCAACATAGCTGCTTCCCGTGCCACGCAGGGTGCCGTGGTAGGCGTTGCGGGAATGGTCGGCAGCGCTGCCCTTGAAACGGTAACGCGCCACCAGCGCGGTCTCACCGATGCCATCCAGGTACTGGTCGCCCCCGTCAACCTGTGCGAGAACCGACGGTGCAACCATCCACAGAGCCATCATCCACACGACCCCACGTATCACTCGGCCGCTCCTACCCCGCCCTGTCGCCGGCGCCGTCATGACGCGAACCCTATCGACCTGCGTCGTCCGCAGCAACGCCGCCGCCGAGTCGCCCTTCGCGGATCGAGCGCGCGTCGTCCGCTCAGAGCCTCGATCGACGTCATTCGATTCACACCCAGCCTCCACAGATTTCCCAGAGGTCCACAGACACCCAGCCATCCCACTCCCCGATCTCTGTGTCCCTCTGCGCCGTCTGTGGATCGCTACCAGAGAGGTTGCGCAGCGCAACCGGATGTTCGTTCGTTGGCCTCGTGGTGCACTACGAGATCGCATCGCTGACTTGGCCACAGCACCTCGCCCAATAGTCCCGCGCCCAGCCCGAAAATCCGACCGTTGCTTTGGCATCTTTGCACCAGTTAACTGAAGGTGCGGGTTTGAACTGCCAGCGAACAGATTGGCTTACCCCTTCAACCAGAGCGACCCCCTTCATCGCCTTCTCATGCCTGCTGCCACATCCACACGTTCAATCGTAGCCACCCTGCTCAGCTTGGCACTGATTGCGGGATGCAATCCCAATGGCCCTGACCCGAATCGGGAACCGGGCTCCCCATCTGATCCGGCCCCCACCAATTCCACGCCGCAACACGCCGCAGCCGTATCGGGATATACCGCCTTTGCCATCGCCGAGGAGGTGGTTGGACTTGGTACCGCCGAAGCGCGCCACGGCTTCACCATCCAACTGGTGGGCCAGCGATGTACCGTCTGGGCGGATGTAGGGCCGTGGAAATTTGACGAGCTGTCACCGAAAACTGCCTCAGCCTCCTGCCCATCGCGCGAAGGCCAAAAGCTGCAGTGGAAATGCACTACACCGGATGAGCGGGGTTTCAGCAGCATCGAGATCTGCGAGCGTGAGTACTTGCTGTCCCAGGGCAGACTGTTTCTGATCTCGACACAATCGACGACTCCGCAGGTGATCCAGATCCCCGTGACCGACGCGGAGGGCGCCGAGCTGGAGGTGCTTGCGACGCGGTTCCCGGAGGTCGCGCAGTTCCTTTCCCGCCAACGCTTGGCTCCCACGGCCAAAGAGTCACCAAATCCATGATTCCTTCGCCCGAAAGGTCGAATGGATTTGGGCTGAGCTCTACGAATGGGTGAAGTGGTTTTGCGCAATCCGAATACGCCACCTGGTTCTTTCAACCGGTGCCACAACCCGCCTCAGAGGCGGACCTGCCGTCCCAGAAGCGGGGTGCTTATTTCTCGCGCAACACGTGGACGGCGTTCTTCTGTGG